>NZ_PJDK01000004.1:0-143002 GCF_002837615.1 Klebsiella sp. X1-16S-Nf21 | reverse complement strand
CGATGGCGTCAATGATCCACGGCGTGGTGGTCCCGCAGTCGAAGAAAGCCATCTGATGGGCCTCTAGCAGCGCGGCCGCATGGCGAGCGGCGCGGCGCTTTTCCTCGACCAGCCGGGTTTTTTGATCGCTTAGCAGGTAATGGGTGGCGCTGCGCGGCTCCAGCACAATGTATCCGCCGAGCAGCACAACCGGGCCGCTGTGGCCATTGAGGTCGCGACGAATGGTCATTTCCGACACCCCAAGCAGGGAGGCGGCTTCTTTCAGATGTAGCTTATCGCTGCGTTTGAGTGCCTGAATGAGCTGACTGATACGTTCGTCACGGCGAGTTTCCATATTCCCTCTGCGCTAAAATCGCCCTGCGGGGGCAGGGCGTTAGCGGGATTTTACCTGTCGCTTACGGGTTAGTCACGCGGTGGCCGCAGCGACGGCTGGCGTTTAGCCGCGTACCCAGCCTTTGCGGATCGGCAGGGAGAAGCAGAGACGATACAGTCGCTGCAGCTGGCGATACAGCGCCGGTCCGAACGTATGCCAGATCAGCGCCGCACCGAGGCAGCCGCACATTCCGGCCAGCAGACCGCCGACCATATCCAGAGGCCAGTGCACGCCGAGATAGACGCGGGACCAGGCGATGGCGGCGGCGATGGCCATCAGCAGCGCGCCGGACCACAGGCGGTGCCAGAACAGAAAAGCCAGGGCAAAGGTAAAGCTGACGGTGCCATGATCGCTGGGGAAGGAGTCGTCCGCCGCGTGATGCAGGAAGTTATAGCCTACGCCGGCGACAAACGGCCGATCGTGCGGATAGAGGTGGCCGATCGCCCACGACACGGTTAGGCTAATCATCAGCGCCAGCATCAGCTTAAACACCATCTGCCGCTGGGCAGGCCCCCACAGCCATAATGTCACTACCAGCAAGGGCACGATCAGAATCAGATCTTTGGCGATCAGGATCGCCACCTCAATGGCCCACTGCGGCGAGGCCGGCGTCGCGTTGATCAGGGCGAACAGCGCGTAGTTAATATTTTCCAGCATAGACTTCCAGGCTCGTTGGTCCGATAGCAAATAAGCCGCCTACCCTAAAAAAAAGCGGTGTGGAGATAAAGCAGCATTGTCTTAAAGATCAGGTTGTTAAGAAATCTTGCAAATGGATTTCAATGCTAACCGCCTGAAAAGCGCCAGTATATCGTTTGTCACATTGCTGAAACATAAACGGAATATATACGCAGGCTGAATAGCAGGGGGAGAGTGCGGACGGCGGCGCGCAATTCGCAATATTGTGCGGTGTCACCCACAATTCACTATCTCCGCGCCGGGAGTTTCATTACACTTTGCGCGATTTTTGATAGATAAGAGATTTCATGCAAAATTATTCGCTTTCAGGCCGCCGCCTCGGAAGGCAGGCGTTGCTGTTCCCGTTATGTCTGGTGCTGTACGAGTTTTCCACCTATATCGGCAACGATATGATCCAGCCGGGTATGCTGGCCGTGGTTCAGGAGTTTCAGGTGGGCAACGAATGGGTACCTACCTCGATGACCGCCTATCTGGCTGGCGGCATGTTTTTACAGTGGCTGCTGGGGCCGCTGTCGGACCGTATTGGCCGCCGCCCGGTGATGTTGACCGGGGTGGTGTGGTTTATCGTCACCTGTCTGGCGACGCTGCTGGCGCAGACCATTGAGCAGTTTACCCTGCTGCGCTTCCTGCAGGGGATCAGCCTGTGCTTTATCGGCGCGGTAGGCTATGCGGCGATCCAGGAGTCTTTTGAGGAGGCGGTGTGTATCAAAATCACCGCCCTGATGGCCAACGTGGCGCTGATTGCTCCGCTGCTGGGGCCGCTGGTGGGCGCCGCCTGGGTGCACGTGCTGCCGTGGGAGATGATGTTCGTCCTGTTCGCCGTGCTGGCGGGCATCTCGTTCGTCGGGCTGCAGCGGGCGATGCCGGAAACCGCGACGCGGTTGGGCGAAAAGCTGTCGGTCAAAGAGCTGGGTCGTGACTATCGTCTGGTGCTGAAAAACCTGCGCTTCGTCGCCGGCGCGCTGGCGACAGGCTTTGTCAGCCTGCCGTTGCTGGCGTGGATTGCCCAGTCGCCGGTGATTATTATCAGCGGCGAACAGGCCACCAGCTATGAGTATGGCATGCTGCAGGTGCCGATTTTCGGCGCGCTGATTGCCGGTAACCTGGTGCTGGCGCGCCTGACTTCGCGCCGTACCGTGCGCTCGCTGATTATCATGGGCGGCTGGCCGATCATGTTTGGTCTGATCCTCTCCGCGGCGGCGACCGTGGTCTCTTCCCACGCTTATTTGTGGATGACCGCCGGCCTGAGCTTCTACGCCTTCGGAATTGGCCTCGCGAATGCCGGTCTGGTGCGCTTAACGCTGTTCGCCAGCGAGATGAGCAAAGGCACGGTCTCGGCGGCGATGGGAATGCTGCAGATGCTGATCTTCACCGTCGGCATCGAGCTCAGCAAACATGCTTATGAACTGGGGGGCAACGGCTTGTTCAGCCTGTTTAACCTGCTGGGCGGGGTACTGTGGCTGGGGCTGATGATCTACTTCCTGAAAGATAAAAGCGTCGGCAATTCGCAGCAGGCGTAACCGGTGGCAAACCCGGATGCACAAAGGCATCCGGGGTCTTATCAGGCGAACGGCGCTTCGCGATTTAACACCTTATCAATAATCTGCAGCACGCCTTCTTCGTTGTTGTGCGGCGCGTGATGGCTGGCGACAGCTTTGACGTCTTCCCGGGCGTTGGCCATGGCAAAGCCAAATCCGGCGTGCTGCAGCATCTCGATATCATTGCCGCTATCGCCGAACGCCACCACCTCATGATCCTCAATGCCCCAGCGCTGCTGCAAAATGCGCAAGCCGTTGGCTTTGTGCACCCCAGGCATAATTAAGTCAATACTGCCGTAGCCGGTGGCCACCGCGGTGACCATATCCCCCAGCGCCGCGTGCAGCTTCGGCTGAATTTCCGGGATCAGGCTGTCCGGTACGTTGAGACCAAATTTGAGGATCGCATCATCAAGGTGGTTAAAATCATCCACCAGTTCGAGGCGGTGATAATACTTCGCCGCCACCGTCTTCAGCGCGTCGTTATAGCGGTTGAGAGTGTAGGCGCTGCGCTTCCCGCAGGCGATGATTTCGATATTCGGCAGGGTCTGCAGATGATCGACCACGGCGTTGAAATGGTGGAGCGGCAGCTGGCAGTTGAAGACGTCTTCATTGCCGCTCACCACCCAGCCGCCGTTTTCCGCCACAAAGGCGATCTGATGGGCGATCTCCGGGAAAAAGGAGATCAGCTGATAATACTGGTTGCCGCTGGCGACCACGAAGCGAATATTCTGTTCACGCATTCGCTGGTACTGGGCGAGGAAGCGCGGCCGGTTGTAAGTTTTGGCATCGCTTAAAAAGGTGCCGTCCATATCCACCGCAATCAGTTTGATGCTCATTAGCTGTTCTCCATAACGGGTTCAGATTGTGGCTTAGCCACCGCGCGGGCGACCAGTGCCGCCACCATCACCAGACCCAGCACCACCATCATGGCGCTGCGCAGGCCGAAGTGTTCGCCGAGGAAGCCCAGCAGCGGCGGCCCGACGAGGAAAGCAAGATAACCGGTGATCGCCACCACGCTGACGCGCTTGGGCGCGTCCGGCCCGGTATCGCTGGCGGCTGAGATGGTCAGCGGGAAGCCGAGCGAGGCGCCGATGCCCCACAGCAGTACCGAGATGCCCGCCACCCAGGGGTTATCGACGAAGATGATCAGGCCAATACCCAGGGCGCCCATCACCGCGCTGCCGCGGACCACCGTCACCCGGCTGTAGCGATCGATAAACCAGCCGCCGGTAAAGCGGCCCAGCGTCATGCCGAGGGTGAAGCCGGCATAGATCAGCGAGCCGGAGGTGGGGCTAAAGCCGTGGCCGTCCACCATCAGCAGCGGCAGCCAGTCGTTGGCCGAGCCTTCGGCAAAGGCCATCGCCAGGACGATGACCCCGATCAGCAGCAACTGCGCGTCGCGCCATACCGGCAGACCTTTCGCCTCTCCGTGGGCGGCTTCGGCGGCATTTTTACCGGTGCCATCGGGAATGGCGCGGATGGCAATGGCGATGGGCAGAATAGCCACCAGCGCGGCCGCCAGGATATGCGGGGCGGCAGGCAGGCCGAATCCGGTCACTGCCATGCCCACCCCGGCGCCGAACAGGGTGCCGAAACTGTAAAAGCCATGCATCATCGGCAGCACCGTTTTATTCATCTCTCGCTCGATGGCCGCGCCTTCGACGTTAATAGCGACTTCTGCAGAGCCAAAGCTGGCGCCAAAGATGGCCAGGCCGAAGGCGAACAGCGGGGCGGAAGAGACCCACAGGGCCAGGCTGAGCACCAGCATGCCGAGTACGGCGAAGGACATGGTGGTGCGGATGACCTTGCGGGTACCAAAGCGCTTCACCAGCCACGCTGAGCAGAGAATACCGCTCATTGACCCCACCGACAGACCAAACAGCACCACGCCCATTTCTGCCGTAGAAAGCATCAACTGATCGCGGATCGCCGGCGTGCGGGTAGCCCAGGAGGCCATTAATAAGCCGGGGATGAAAAAGAACATAAACAGCGCCCACAGCCGAAGCTGGAGCGCTCTGCGCGAGGTTTGCGTCGTCATCCGTAAACGCCTTAAAGGAGAAGAGTGAAGACAACAGTAGCAAGCATGTGTACATTTGTACATAAACCGGAAGAGGAAAATCATGGCCCGTAGACCGAACGATCCGCAGCGCCGCGAGCGCATCCTGCAGGCGACGCTGGACACCATCGCGGCGCACGGCGTCCAGGCGGTGACGCACCGCAAAATCGCCCTCTGCGCGAATGTGCCGCTGGGGTCGTTGACCTATTATTTCAGCGGTATCGAGGCGCTGGTTGAGGAGGCGTTCAGCCTGTTTACCGCCGAGATGTCGGCGCAGTATCAGCAATGCTTTGCCGGGGTAACGAACCGGGAACAAGCCTGCGATGCCATCGCGGAGCTGATCTTCAGCGCCCAGGTGACCACGGCGCGCAATATGGAGCTGATGTATCAGCTGTACGCGTTCTGCAGCAGTCAGCCGGCGCTAAAGGGGGTGATGCAGAACTGGATGCGGCGCAGCCAGCAGACGCTGGAGCAATGGTTCGCCCCCGATACCGCCCGCGGCCTCGACGCCTTTATTGAAGGAATGACCTTGCACTTTGTCACCGACCGCGCGCCGCTGTCGAAGGCGGCAATCCGGCTGCTGGTTGGGCAGCTGGCGGGGGAGAGGGCGCAGGAAGAGGGGCGCTGAGGCGGTGCGAGACATGCGTAAGGGCTAAATGCAGGCAACAAAAAACCCATCAACCTTGAACCGAAGTGGCGGGGTTGATGGGCTCCACAAAATGGGGACATCAAAGAAAAGCAGTGGCATTACTTATGACTGATGCCCTGAGAAAAAGTTCTGCCTGTGACGGCTTTTTTCTCAAAAATTTATTGTAGCCCTGGCCAGATGATCACGATGAGCGTCCCGGCAAGGGTAAGCAGCACGTTGGCGATGGCGTAGGTGCCTGCGTAGCCGAGCGCCGGAATGTTGCTGCGCGCGGTATCGCTGATGATCTCCATTGCCGGGGCGCAGGTGCGGGCGCCCATCATGGCGCCAAACAGCATCGCCCGGTTCATGCGCAGCACATAGGCGCCGAACAGGAAGCAGATCACCACCGGCAACAGGCTGACAATAAGCCCTGCCGCCAGCATCTGACCGCCGACGGCGCCCAGACCGTTATTGATCCCGGCCCCGGCGCTGAGTCCGACCCCGGCCATAAACACCATCAGGCCAAACTCTTTCACCATGTTCAGCGCTCCCTGCGGGATATAGCCGAAGGTTGGGTGGTTGGCGCGCAGGAAGCCAAGCATAATGCCGGCGAACAGCAGGCCGGCGGCGTTGCCGATGCCGAAGCTAAAAGAGCTGAACTGGAAGGTGATCATGCCGATCATCAGGCCGACGATAAAGAAGGCGCAGAAGGCCAGCAGGTCGGTCACCTGGCTGTGAATGGAGATGAAGCCGATGCGGTCGGCCACGGTTTTTACGCGGCGGGCGTCGCCGCTGACCTGCAGCACGTCGCCTTTGTTCAGCACCACGTTATCGTCGATAGGCATTTCAATCTGGCTGCGGATCACCCGGTTTAAGAAGCAGCCGTGGTCGGTGAGTTTCAGCTGCGCCAGGCGGCGGCCGACGGCGTTGTGATTTTTGACCACAATCTCTTCGGTGACGATGCGCATGTCGAGCAGATCGCGGTCGAATACCTCTTTGCCGTTACGGAAGCTCGGGTCGAGGCGGGCGTGCGCGTCCGGATAGCCCACCAGCGCAATATCGTCGCCCATCTGCAGCACCGCGTCGCCGTCCGGGTTGGCCAGAATGCCGTTGCGGCGGATGCGTTCGATATAGCAGCCGGTCTGGCGATAAATCCCCAGTTCGCGCAGATTTTTGCCATCCGCCCAGGCCACCAGCTCCGGGCCAACGCGGTAGGCGCGGATCACCGGCAGGTACACTTTACGTTTTGAATCGGTATCGAGGCCGCGCTCGCGGGCGATTTGTTGGGCGCTGGTCTGCAGATCCTGATGCTGCAGCTTGGGCATATAGCGGGCGCCGACGATCAGACTCACCAGGCCGACCAGGTAGGTCAGGGCATAGCCGAGGCTCAGATGGTCAAGCGACTGCGCCAGCTGATCGCTGGGCAGGCCGAAATGGCGCAGGGTGTCGCCCGCGCCCACCAGCACCGGGGTGGAGGTCATGGCGCCCGCCAGCATACCGGCGGTAAGACCAATATCCCAGCCGAACACTTTGCCCAGCACGGTGGCGATCAGCATCGCGCTGCCGACCATCACCAGCGCCAGCATCAGGTAGTTTTTGCCGTCGCGGAAAAAAATGGAAAAAAAGTTGGGCCCGGCTTCCACGCCGACGCAAAAAATAAACAGCATAAAGCCGAGATTAAGGGCATCAGTGTTAATCGCGAAATGCTGTTGACCTAATAAGAGAGAAACGACTAAAACGCCAATGGAATTACCAAGTTGTACTGAGCCGAGACGCAGTTTTCCCAGGCATAGTCCTAATGCAAGTACAACGAATAATAACAGGATGTAATTCCCGTTTAACAAATCTGCGACGTTTATATTCACGAAAGCCAACTTCTCATTTACTAGTAAGTTGTTGAAGGAAATGGTTATTTGGTCTAAGGTTGCTCAGGCGTTCGCGTTGTGGCGAACCTATTCTGGCACCCTGTTATAACCAGCAAAAATATACCCGCTAGTTTAATCCTTCCTGGATGCGGCGGCTAGTGACAATCGTTTTTAGGCTGGTTGGGGAGTTATTGGCATGGATTGCCGAAATGCTTTATCTGACTGGGCGACGTGGACGTGAGTTAGAGGCAACATCAGGAGGATACGGTGAAGTCTGAGCGTAGTTGGGCCGGTATTATCTGCGGCTTCGTTCTGTTCATTGTGGTGTGCTTATCGCTGCTATTACATATGAAAGGGGCCTTTCGCGCCAGCGGCAACCCGGAGCTGGGCCTGCTCTTCTTTTTGTTGCCAGGGGCGGCGGCGAGCTGCCTCTCTCCCGGACAGCGGGTACTGCGTCCTTTGCTGGGTGCGATGCTGGCGGCGCCGGTCTGTATGGTGACGATGCGGCTGTTCTTCGTGACGCACAGAACGTTCTGGCAGGAGATGGCGTGGGTACTGAGCGCGGTGTTCTGGTGCGCACTCGGGGCGTTGTGCTTTTTGTTTATCTGCGCCTGGCTTGATACCTGGCGCAGTCACTCATCGAGCAAATAAATTGACTCAGGCAAACAGGCCAAGGTTCTCTTTCGCCCAGGCTTCGAAATCGGTGCAACCGCCGATGTGTTTCTGGTCGACGAAGATCTGCGGCACGGTTTCAACCGGTTTGCCGACGGTCTTTTCCAGGTCAGCTTTGCTGATGCCTTCGGCGTGAATATCCACGTAACGGTAGTTAAAATCATCACGCTCGTTGGTCAGTTTTTCTGCCAGCTCTTTGGCGCGAACGCAGTAAGGGCAGCCTGGACGACCAAAAATAACGGTAAACATTGCTTCTCTCCTTAAACCTCAGCCGGATGGCGAATGGCGCTTATGATGCCTGCATTGACCGGTGAGGGAAAGAAGGTTCTGCCTTTTGCTTCGATGGTTTACGGCTATGTTTGATAAATGTCGTACTATCAAAACCCGTATACTGACCCGGCGGCGTAGTGAGATTGTCTGATGCGCCGCGCTTATCAACCGGAGAGGCGTGATGCGAAAATTTGCCCCGTTGCCGAAAAGCATTCTGCTGGTTGAGATCCTCGGGATGGGGCTGTTAACCCTCGCCTGGCTCTCGCTTAACCAGTATGTCCAGCTGCCTGCGCCCATTGCCAGCCCGACCGCGGCGCTGGTGATGCTCTTTGCCGGGATCGTGCTGATGATCCCCGCCGCCATCGTCGTTATGTGGCGGATGGCGCAGATCGTGGCCCCGCAGTTAACGCACTCTCCAAAGCCTGAATCCTTGTCTGACAGAGAAAAACGTAATGACGCCGACCATTGAGCTGCTGCGCAGCCATCGTTCCATCCGCCACTTCACCGATGCCCCCGTGAGCGACGAACAGCGCGCAGAGATTATCGCCAGCGCGCAAGCGGCATCTACCTCGAGTTTTTTACAGTGCACCTCCATCATCCGTATTACCGACCCCGCGCTGCGTGAGCAACTGGTCCCGCTGACCGGCGGCCAGCAGCACGTCGCCCAGGCGGCGGAGTTTTGGGTTTTCTGCGCCGACTTTAACCGCCACCTGCAGATTTGCCCACAGGCGCAGCTGGGGCTGGCTGAACAGCTGCTGATCGGCGTCGTCGATACGGCGCTGCTGGCGCAAAACGCGCTGATTGCCGCCGAGTCCCTCGGGCTGGGCGGCGTCTATATCGGCGGGTTGCGTAATAGCATCGAGGCGGTGACCGAGCTGCTGGCGCTGCCGCAGCACGTCCTGCCGCTGTTCGGTCTTTGCCTTGGCTGGCCGGCGGATAACCCGGACATCAAGCCGCGGATGCCGGCCGCCATGCTGGTGCATGAGAACCACTATCAGCCGCTGGATAACGCGCTGCTGGCGGACTATGACGACCAGCTGGCGCACTATTATCTGTCGCGCGGCAGCAACGCCCGCCGCGATACCTGGAGCGATCATATCCGTCGCACTATCGTGAAAGAGAGTCGTCCGTTTATTCTCGACTATCTGCATAAGCAGGGGTGGGCAACACGCTGATTACGTGTACACTGCTGCTCCGGCCAGGTGATCTCCGCCGCCGGCCGCAGGAAAGGTGAAAGTGTGTTCGATAGCTGAGGCCCGCCAGAGCGGGTCTTTTTGCAGAGGTGCAGGATGAAAATTGCCATATTATCCCGGGATGGAACGCTTTATTCATGTCGACGCCTGCGCGAAGCGGCGCAACAGCGCGGGCATCAGGTCGAGATCCTCGATCCGCTTTCCTGTTATATGAATGTCAGTCCGGTGGCATCGTCCATCCACTACAAAGGGCGTCAGCTACCGCATTTTGATGCGGTGATCCCGCGGATTGGCTCGGCGATCACCTACTATGGCACCGCGGCTTTGCGTCAGTTTGAACTATTGGGAAGCTATCCGCTGAATGAGTCGGTCGCCATCACCCGCGCTCGCGATAAGCTGCGCTCGCTGCAGCTGCTGGCGCGCCAGGGCATCGATTTGCCGCTGACCGGCATCGCTCACTCCCCCGATGACACCAGCGACCTGATCGCCATGGTGGGCGGGGCACCGCTGGTGGTGAAGCTGGTGGAAGGCACCCAGGGGATCGGCGTGGTGCTGGCGGAGACCCGTCAGGCGGCGGAGAGCGTGATCGACGCCTTTCGCGGGCTGAATGCGCATATTCTGGTGCAGGAATATATTGCCGAGGCGAAAGGCTGCGATATTCGCTGCCTGGTGGTCGGCAATGAGGTGGTGGCGGCGATCGAACGGCGGGCTAAAGAGGGCGACTTTCGTTCTAACCTGCACCGCGGCGGCATGGCCACGGTGGCGCAGATTAGCGACGAGGAGCGGGCGATTGCCATCAAGGCGACGCAAACCCTTGGGCTCGATGTCGCCGGTGTCGATATTTTACGCGCCACCCGCGGGCCGCTGGTGATGGAGGTGAATGCCTCGCCGGGGCTGGAAGGGGTGGAAACCACCACCGGCGTGGACATCGCCAGCCGGATGATCGCCTGGATCGAGCGCCAGGCGACGCCGGAATTCTGTTTGAAAATAGGCGGCTAGCCGCTGGATGCAAGTCTGTCATGGTATGCGGCGCTTTTTTTGCGTAAGCTATGGCGTCGTTTTTTCATTGTAAGGGGTCACAGGCACTATGGATTCACTGGTCGTTCCAGGTCTGGATACGCTACGCCGCTGGCTGGATGAGATCGGCATCAGCTTTTTTGAGTGCGATTCCTGCCAGGCATTGCATCTGCCGCATATGCAGAATTTCGACGGTATTTTTGATGCCAAAATTGACCTGGTAGACAACGTGGTGCTCTTTTCCGCCCTCGCGGAGGTGAAGCCGTCCGCTCTGCTGGCGCTGTCGGCGGATCTCTCGGCTATCAACGCCAGTTCGTTAACTGTGAAGGCGTTTATCGATATTCAGGACGATAACTTGCCCAAGCTGGTGGTCTGTCAGTCGTTGTCTATCGGCCCGGGGGTGACCATGGAGCAGTTCGCCTGGTTCTTCCGCCAAAGCGAAGAGCAGATCTCAATGGTGATCCTCGAAGCCGGCGCCAACCAGCTGCTGTACAAAGGCGAAGAAGAAGAGCCCGCGGCGGAAAACGTGCAATACCATTTTCTTCACTAAACCTGCCTAAAATTAGCGCAGCCACTACCGCAGCGGCTGCGTATTACCCGCTTTTATTCTGCGTTTATCCTTCTCTTAAAGCATTATTCACCGCCATTCAGGCCGTTTTGGCTTATCACGTAGACCGTTATTGCATAAAAATTTGATAAAAGGCGTTTTTTTACCTGGGCTATAGCCTCTTATTCTGGCTACAGTTATTCTGGCGATGCTTCCAGTTGCGAGCAACCACTCCGGGAGAGATCCGCTCTCCTTTTCTCAGGCAATGAAAAAATATGCATGATTCTTGCATGCGTTGAAATGCGTATATTTGAGCCCGTAAATTAACGGGCGTTGAGAAGGATAAGAGATATGACCGCCTTTGGTAAAAAATGGTTAACAGGTCTGGTTACGGGTGCGCTGATGGCCGTCTCTGCCGGTTCGCTCGCCGCCGAACAAAAAACCCTGCATGTTTATAACTGGTCTGATTATATTGCGCCGGACACGGTAGCGAATTTTGAAAAAGAGACCGGGATTAAAGTCGTGTATGACGTTTTTGATTCCAACGAAGTACTGGAAGGCAAATTAATGGCCGGCAGCACCGGTTTCGACCTGGTGGTACCGTCGGCAAGCTTCCTTGAGCGCCAGCTGGCGGCGGGCGTGTTCCAGCCGCTGGACAAGAGCAAGCTGCCCAACTGGAAGAACCTTGATCCCGAAGTGTTGAAGCTGGTCGCCAAGCATGACCCTGAGAATAAATACGCCATGCCTTACCTGTGGGCGACGACGGGCATTGGCTACAACGTGGATAAGGTGAAAGCCGTCCTCGGTAAAGATGCGCCGGTGGACAGCTGGGATCTGGTGCTGAAGCCGGAGAACCTTGAAAAACTGAAAAGCTGCGGCGTCTCCTTCCTCGACGCGCCGGAAGAGATTTTCGCCACCGTGCTGAACTACCTCGGCAAGGATCCGAACAGCAGCAAAGCGGATGATTACACCGGCCCGGCGACCGATCTGCTGCTGAAGCTGCGGCCGAACATTCGCTACTTCCACTCTTCGCAATATATTAATGACCTTGCCAACGGCGACATCTGCGTGGCGATCGGCTGGGCAGGGGATGTCTGGCAGGCGGCCAACCGCGCGAAAGAGGCGAAGAACGGCGTTAACGTCTCCTACTTTATTCCGAAAGAAGGCGCGTTGGCGTTCTTTGATGTCTTTGCCATGCCGGCCGACGCCAAGAATAAAGATGAAGCCTATCAGTTCCTTAACTATCTGATGCGCCCGGATGTGATCGCTAAAATCAGCGACCAGGTGTTCTACGCCAACGGCAACAAGGCCTCCACACCGCTGGTCAGCGAGACGATCCGTAACAACCCGGCGATTTATCCGCCAGCGGATGTGTTCGCCAAACTGTTCACGCTGAAGGTGCAGGATCCGAAGATTGACCGCGTGCGCACTCGCGCGTGGACCAAAGTGAAGAGCGGCAAATAATCTCTGACGGCCCGTAGAACACGGGCCGAATCAGATCTGCACTCGCCGGGAAATGGCAGCGCGCCCGGCGAGCAGAAGCACCAGGATGGTGCAATTGCACTGTTAAGCACGAAGTATGGCACCGGACCATATGGTGATCGTTTTTTTGCCGGAGAGCACCCGATTGAACGATGTAATGCCCCGCCCACAGGCGAAAGCCCCCAAAGCGCTGACCCCGCTACTGGAAATCCGTAACTTAACCAAGTCGTTCGATGGCCAGCACGCGGTCGACGACGTCAGTCTCACTATCTATAAAGGCGAAATTTTTGCTCTGCTGGGCGCATCAGGCTGCGGGAAATCGACCCTGCTGCGCATGCTGGCGGGCTTTGAACAACCGACCGCCGGGCAGATTATGCTCGACGGCGTGGATCTGGCGCGCGTGCCGCCCTATCAGCGGCCTATCAATATGATGTTCCAGTCCTACGCCCTGTTTCCCCATATGACCGTTGAGCAGAATATCGCCTTCGGTCTGAAGCAGGATCGTCTGCCTAAGGCGGAAATCACCGCCCGGGTGCAGGAGATGCTGGCTCTGGTGCATATGCAGGAATATGCCAAACGCAAGCCGCACCAGCTCTCTGGCGGCCAGCGCCAGCGCGTCGCGCTGGCGCGTAGCCTGGCGAAACGGCCGAAGCTGCTGCTACTCGATGAGCCGATGGGCGCGCTGGACAAAAAGCTGCGCGATCGCATGCAGCTGGAGGTAGTGGATATCCTTGAACGCGTTGGCGTGACCTGCGTAATGGTGACCCACGACCAGGAAGAGGCGATGACCATGGCGGGCCGTATCGCCATCATGAACCGCGGCAAGTTTGTGCAGATTGGCGAACCGGAAGAGATTTACGAGCACCCGACCACCCGCTATAGCGCCGAGTTCATCGGCTCGGTGAACGTCTTTGAAGGGCTGGTGAAGGAGCGTCTGGAGGATGGCCTGGTGTTGAGTTCGCCAGGACTGGTGCACCCGCTGAAGGTCGACCCCGACGCGTCGGTGGTGGACAACGTGCCGGTCTGGGTGGCGCTGCGCCCGGAGAAGATCATGCTGTGCGATGAACCACCGGCGGACGGCTACAATTTTGCCGTCGGCGAGGTGATTCATATCGCCTATCTCGGGGATCTCTCTATCTATCATGTGCGCCTGCAAAGCGGGCAGATGATCAGCGCCCAGTTGCAGAATGAACACCGCCATCGGAAAGGAACGCCCACCTGGGGTGACGAGGTGCGTTTATGCTGGGATGCGGATAGCTGCGTAGTGCTGACGGTGTAAGGAGAGGGCGATGAGTACCGTTGAATCCCCGTCAGGGGCGAAAAAACCGGGCGGCTTCGGGCTGTGGGCGGCGCGCCTGCAGATGGCGCATGGCCGCAAGCTGGTGATTGCGCTGCCCTATCTGTGGCTGATCCTGTTGTTCATGCTGCCGTTCCTGATCGTGTTCAAGATAAGTCTTGCCGAGATGGCGCGGGCGATCCCTCCCTACACCGAGCTGATGGAGTGGGCGGATGGCCAGCTGACGCTGACCCTCAACTTTGCCAACTTCCTGCAGTTGACTGACGATCCGCTCTATTTCGAAGCTTATCTCCAGTCGCTGCAGGTGGCGGGCATATCGACGATCTGCTGCCTGCTGCTGGGCTATCCGCTGGCCTGGGCGGTGGCGCACAGCAAGCCGTCGACGCGCAATATTCTTCTGCTGCTGGTGATCCTGCCGTCGTGGACGTCATTCTTAATCCGCGTTTATGCCTGGATGGGGCTGCTGAAAAGCAACGGCGTGTTGAATAACTTCCTGCTGTGGTTAGGGGTTATCGATCAGCCGCTGGAGATCCTGCACACCAACCTGGCGGTGTATATCGGTATTGTGTATGCCTATCTGCCGTTTATGGTGCTGCCGATCTACACCGCGCTGACCCGCATCGACTATTCGCTGGTGGAGGCCTCGCTGGATCTCGGCGCCCGGCCGCTGAAGACCTTCTTCCAGGTGATCGTCCCGCTCACCAAAGGCGGCATTATCGCCGGTTCGATGCTGGTGTTTATCCCGGCGGTGGGGGAGTTCGTGATCCCGGAACTGCTGGGCGGGCCGGACAGCATCATGATTGGCCGCGTGCTGTGGCAGGAGTTCTTTAACAACCGCGACTGGCCGGTCGCCTCGGCGGTGGCGATTGTCATGCTGCTGCTGCTGATCGTGCCGATCATGTGGTTCCACAAGCACCAGCAAAAACAGATGGGAGAGCAGGGATGAACGACTTGCCGGTAGTACGCTCGCCGTGGCGCATTCTGATCCTCGTGCTTGGGTTCACCTTCCTCTATGCCCCGATGCTGATGCTGGTGATCTACTCGTTCAACAGCTCGAAGCTGGTAACGGTCTGGGCCGGGTGGTCGACGCGCTGGTATAGCGAACTGTTCCACGATGATGCGATGATGAGCGCGGTAGGGTTGAGCCTGACCATCGCCGCCTGCGCGGCGACGGCGGCGGCGATCCTCGGTACCATCGCCGCGGTGGTGATGGTGCGTTTTGGACGCTTTCGCGGGTCTAATGGCTTCGCATTTATGATCACCGCGCCGCTGGTTATGCCGGACGTGATCACCGGTCTCTCGCTGCTGCTGCTGTTCGTGGCGCTGGGACATGCCATTGGCTGGCCGTCGGATCGCGGGATGTTGACCATCTGGCTGGCGCACGTCACCTTCTGTACCGCCTATGTGGCGGTGGTGATCTCCTCGCGGCTGCGTGAGCTGGACCACTCGATTGAAGAGGCGGCGATGGATCTGGGCGCCGCGCCGCTGAAGGTCTTTTTCGTCATCACGCTGCCGATGATTATGCCAGCGGTGATCTCCGGCTGGCTGCTGGCGTTCACGCTGTCGCTGGATGACCTGGTGATCGCCAGCTTTGTCTCCGGTCCCGGGGCCACGACGTTACCGATGCTGGTCTTCTCCAGCGTGCGCATGGGGGTCAACCCGGAGATTAACGCCCTGGCGACGCTCATCCTTGGCGTGGTCGGTATTGTTGGTTTTATCGCCTGGTATTTGATGGCCCGCGCAGAAAAGCAGCGAGTGCGCGATATCCAGCGTGCAAGACAAGGCTGAACCACCTAAAATCGGTACAGCAGCCTCCGGTCGGCGCCACCCTGTGGCGCCGTTTTCATGGAAGACATTACGTTGGGATTGTTTACGAAAACTTGCTCATCGCATGCCCGCCTTAACGTCCCTGCGCTGGTGCAGGTGGCGGCCTTTGCTATTATTTTGATCCGCGCTCTGGACCTGCTGATGATCCTAAATCTGTTGGGTCTGCAGGGGCTGAACGAATTCATACACCGCAGCGTCCAGACCTGGAACCTGACGCTGGTCTTCCTCGGCAGCCTGGCGCTGGTATTTGTCGAAATCTGGTGTGCCTTCTCGCTGGTGAAAGGGCGCAACTGGGCGCGCTGGGTCTATCTGCTGACGCAGATTATCGCCGCCGGCTACCTGTGGGCGGCGTCGCTGGGCTACGGGTATCCGGAACTGTTCAGCATTCCCGGCGAATCCAAACGGGAGATCTTCCACTCGCTGGTGATGCAAAAACTGCCGGATCTGCTGGTTCTGACGCTGCTGTTTGTGCCGGCGAACTGCCGTCGGTTTTTCCGCCTGCAATAACGGTGATACAATCCCCGCCCCTGGATTTTTGAAGGTCAATTATGCATTGCGCACTCTACGACGCCGGCCGCTGCCGCTCCTGTCAATGGCTGGAGCGGCCGGTCCCGCAACAGCTCGCCGATAAAATGGCCGATCTGCGCACGCTGCTGGCGGCGATCCCGGTCGCTGCCTGGGGCGAGCCGGTCAGCGGGCCAGAGACGGCCTTTCGTAACAAGGCCAAGATGGTGGTCAGCGGCAGCGTTGAGCGTCCGCTGCTGGGGATGCTGCATCGCGATGGCACCCCGGTGGATCTCACCGACTGCCCGCTCTATCCTTCATCGTTTGCGCCGGTGTTTGCCGCCCTGAAGCCCTTTATCGCCCGCGCCGGGTTAACCCCCTATAACGTCGCGCGCAAGCGCGGGGAGCTGAAATATCTGCTGCTAACCGCCAGCCAGCAGGGGGAGATGATGCTGCGCTTCGTACTGCGCTCAGAGGCCAAGCTGGCTCAGCTGCGCGCCGCGCTGCCGTGGCTGCAGGCGCAGCTCCCGCAGCTCAAGGTGATCACGGCGAATATCCAGCCGGTGCATATGGCAATCATGGAAGGCGAGCAGGAGATCTTCTTCACCGAACAGCAGGCGCTGGGGGAGGTCTTTAATGAGGTGCCGCTGTGGATCCGCCCGCAAAGTTTCTTTCAGACCAACCCGGCGGTAGCCAGTTGGCTGTATGCCACCGCCCGCGACTGGGTGCGCGCGCTGCCGGTCCAGCATATGTGGGATCTGTTTTGCGGCGTCGGGGGATTTGGCCTGCACTGCGCGACGCCGGCGATGCGCCTGACCGGTATCGAGATTGCCCCGGAAGCGATCGCCTGCGCCAGACAGTCAGCCGCGCAGCTGGGGCTCAGCAATCTGCATTTTCAGGCGCTGGACTCGACGCAGTTCGCCACTCATGAAGACGATATCCCGCAGCTGGTGTTGGTCAACCCGCCGCGTCGCGGCATTGGCGCCGAACTGTGCGACTATTTAAGCCGCATGGCGCCGCCCTATATCATCTATTCCAGCTGTAACGCTCGCACCATGGCGACCGATATTGCCCGTCTTCGCGGCTATCGTGTCGAGCGGGTCCAGCTGTTTGATATGTTCCCTCACACCGCGCACTACGAAGTGCTGACCCTGCTGGTCCGCGAAGTTTAAACAAAATGTGAAGGCTTTGCGTCGCTGAAATCAGGTAAGCTTGGCGCTGCATGTTTTGTTATTGGTGGGGGGAATCTAATGGCCAAAACCATTCTGCTGGTGGAAGATGACGAGGATATTGCCACGCTGCTGCGGCTCAATCTTCAGGATGAGGGCTATCAGATTGTGCATGAAGCCGACGGCGACCAGGCCCTTGTCCAGCTGGAAAAGCAGGTCTGGGATGCGGTGATCCTTGATTTGATGCTGCCTGGCGTCGATGGCCTGGAGATCTGCCGGCGTATCCGTCAGATGACCCGCTACCTGCCAGTAATTATCATCAGCGCTCGCACCAGCGAAATGCACCGCGTGCTGGGCCTGGAGATGGGCGCCGATGATTATCTGGCGAAGCCCTTTTCACTGCTGGAGCTTATCGCCCGCGTCAAAGCGCTGTTTCGTCGCCAGGAGGCGATGGGGCAGAACCTGCTGATGGACGCCGGGCGCCTGTCCTGCCATGGCCTGAGCATCGATCCGCTGTCGCGCGAAGTGAAGCTGCGCGGCGAGGTGGTGGACCTGACGCCGCGCGAATTCGATCTGCTCTATTACTTCGCCCGCCATCCCGGTGAGGTGTTTTCGCGGCTGGCGCTGCTGGAGCAGGTCTGGGGATATCAGCACGAGGGCTATGAGCACACGGTTAATACCCATATCAACCGCCTGCGCAGCAAAATCGAACGTGACCCGGCGGAGCCGGACATTATTCTTACCGTCTGGGGTAAAGGCTATAAATTCGCCCCGATGTCGCAAGAGGTCGCCCCGTGATCCGCCGCCTGAGCCTCAGCCAGCGGTTGGCGCTGGTGGTGGTCTCCCTGCTGATGCTGTGCGCGGCGGCGGTATGCGCCGTTCAGTTACACAGCAGCGCGCAGTATGGCAACGCCATGGTGCAGCGCCTCTCCGCCGGGCTGGCTCAGCAGATTGTCGCCCGCGAGCCGCTGCTGGACGCCCACGGCGGGGTCAACCGGCAAACCCTGAAGTCGTTGTTCGACCGCCTGATGACCTTTAACCCCAGCGTGGAGCTCTATCTGCTGTCGCCGGATGGCGACCTGCTGGCCGATGCGGCGCCGCCGGGACATATCCAGCGCCAGCGTATCGATATGGCGCCAGTGCAGGCTTTTCTCACCGGCAGTGCGTCGCCGGTGTATGGCGACGATCCACGTAGTCTCGACGGACGAAAAGTCTTCAGCACCGCTCCGCTGCGCGTCGACGGGCAGCTGCGCGGCTACCTGTATATCATTTTGCAGGGAGAGACCTTTAATCAGCTGGCGGCCGACGCCTGGCAAAAAACGCTGTGGAGCATTGTTCTGTGGACGCTGCTGCTGGTGGCCCTGTTTGGCCTTCTGACAGGGGGGCTGGCATGGTTCTGGGTCACCCGGCCGGTCCGCCAGCTCACCGCCCAGGTCGCGGCGAGCGGCCAGGACAGCATCAGCGCCATCAAAACTCTGGCGGCCCGCACGCCGGAGCCCCTGCCTGGTAACGAGGTGGCGGTGCTCGAGAATCGCTTTATTGACCTTGCGCAGCAGATAGCCGGCCAGTGGGATCGGCTGGCCGACAGCGACCGCCAGCGCCGCGAATTTGTGGCCAATATCTCCCATGATTTGCGTACGCCGCTCACCTCGCTGCTGGGGTATCTGGAAACGCTGACGCTGAAGGATGAACGGCTGACCGCCGAGGAGCGCAGGCAATATCTCACCATCGCCCTGCGTCAGGGCAACAAAGTGCGCCATCTCTCGCAGCAGCTGTTTGAGCTGGCGCGACTGGAGCACGGGAGCATTAAGCCGCAGCGCGAGCGTTTTGCGATGGGGGAGCTGATCTCCGATGTCGCGCAGAAGTTTGAATTAACTGCCCGCACGCGCGAGGTGAACCTGCGTATTGATGTGCCGGGACCGCTGCCGCTGATTAACGCCGATGTGTCGATGATTGAGAGGGTGGTGACCAACCTGCTCGATAACGCGATGCGGCATACGCCCGTCGGCGGGGAGATCCGTCTGGCGGTCTGGCAGGAGGATCAACAGCTCCAGGTGGAAGTGGCCGACAACGGAACGGGCGTCGATGCCGCGCTGCGCGACGATCTGTTCCAGCGGCCGTCGGCGTTGTCTACCCAGGCATCGCGGGAGGATCGCGGCGGGTTAGGGCTACTGATTGTGAAACGAATGCTGGAGTTGCACGGGGGCGGTATCAGACTGGTGGAGTCGGTAAGCGGGGCGCGGTTCAGGTTCTTCGTGCCACTTTAAGACATTGCCGGATGGCGGATACGCCTTACCCGGCTACGGGGGAAGAGTAGGCCGGGTAAGCGCAGTGCCACCCGGCAAAAAATTTACTCCGGGAACCATTGGTTGCTGATTTTCTGGTAGGTACCGTCGGCCTTAATCGCTTTCAGCGCGGCGTTCAGTTTCTCCAGCAGCGCCTTGTTATCCGGGCGCACGGCAATGCCGAGTCCGGTGCCGAAGTATTGCGGATCCGTCACTTTCGGCGTGGCTGCGCCCAACTGCGGGTTGGTTTTCAGCCACTCGTTGACCACTGCGGTATCGCCGAACACGCCGTCGATACGGCCATTTTTCAGATCGATAATCGCATTCTGGTAGCTGTCATAGGCGACGGTCTTCACCTCAGGATGTTTATCCTGCAGATATTTCTGATGGGTGGTGCCGTTTTCCATGCCGATCCGTTTGCCTTTCAGGTCATCGAAGGAATGGAACGCGTCTTTTTTGGCGATCACCAGCGCCGAGTTGGCGTAGTACGGGTCGGTGAAGGCCACCTGCTTGCTGCGTTCCGGCGTAATATCCATTCCGGAAATCACCGCATCATATTTCTTGAACTTCAGTGCCGGGATCAGGCTGTCAAAAGCGTGGTTGGTAAAGGTACATTCTGCCTGCATTTGTTTGCACAGCGCTTTGGCCAGGTCGAGATCGAAACCAACAATCTGATTATTGGCATCCATCGATTCAAACGGCGGATAGGTTGCGGACACGCCGAAGCTGATTTTCTCTGCGGCGGCAGCGCCGAAGGTGAACGTGGTGAGCAGTGCAGCCAGAACTAACTTTTTCATCGTGGAACTCCCGTCTGTCAATCTTATGATTATTCGCCGTGTCTGCGGCATAGAGTGACAATGCCATTAAATGAATTTATATGCAATAAATATGATTAAATATTTTTAATGGCATAAAAAAAGACGGACAGGTGTTAGACTTGTCCGTCTTGTTGTCTGCTTTTTATGCAATAAGGCTCAGGCGCTAGTTACGTCGCTCGAAGGCCAGCGCTTTACGTTCCACCAGGCGCATCAGCAGCGTCAGCAGTCCGTTGACGATGAGATAGATAATCCCGGCGGCGCCGAACACCATCACGTCGTAGGTGCGTCCGTACAGCAGCTGGCCGTGGCCCATTACTTCCATCAGGGTGATGGTGTAGGCCAGAGAGGTACTCTTGAAAACCAGCACCACTTCGTTGGAATAGGACGACAGCGCACGCTTAAAGGCATACGGCAGCAGGATCGCCAGGGTATCCTTTTTACTCATCCCCAGCGCGCTGCACGACTGCCATTGCCCGTCGGGGATCGCCCGGATGGCGCCATAAAACAACTGAGTGGTGTAGGCGGCGCTGTTGAGCGACAGGGCGATCAGAGCGCACAGCCACGGTTCAGAGATAAGATGCCACAGCCACGGATAATCCTGCAGCGAAGGAAACTGTCCGGGGCCGTAGTAAATCAGGAAGATCTGCACCAGCAGCGGCGTACCGGTAAACAGGGTGATATAGCCGCGGACTATCCACACCAGCCCCGGCGTCTTCAGCGTCAGGATAATGGTAAAAATCAGCGACAGGATCAGCGCCACGATAATCGACGCCACGGTCAGCGTCAGGCTGGTATGAAGCCCTTTCAGCAGTTCGGGTAAGTAGTCGAGCATCAGCCTGGTCTCCGTTCGAAGCGCGTCGCACGCTGGTCAATCCGCTTAAGGATGTATTGACTCAACAGGGTGATGACGAGATAGATTGCCGCCGCAATGATATACCAGTTAAAGGGTTCCTGAGTGCGGGTGGCGATGCTTTTGGTCTGCAACATCAGATCGTTGACGCTGATCAGGCTCACCAGCGCGGTGTCCTTCAGCAGCACCAGCCACTGGTTACCGAGGCCAGGCAGAGCATGGCGCCACATCTGCGGCATCACCAGACGGAAGAATATGGCCGCTTTCGACAGCCCCAGCGCCTGGCCGGACTCCCACTGGCCCTGCGGAACGGCTTTCAGCGCGCCGCGCAGCGTTTGCGAGGCGTAGGCGGCATACAGCAGCGACAGGGCGATCGCCCCGCAGAGGAACGGACTGACGTCAAAGTTCTCAATCTGCATCTGCACCGGGATCTGCGTGAACCCGAGCGGGATGGTGAAACCGTCAGAGAGCGTCAGCAGCAGCTGGGAAGAGCCGAAATAGATAAACAGCACCACCAGAATTTCCGGTAGTCCGCGCAGGATGGTCACAATGCCGGTTGCAAGCCAGGCTACCGGGCGCCATTTCACTGACTCCAGTACCGCAAAGAGCATCGCCAGGACCAGGCCGATGACGAGCGCGCAAACGGCAAGGCCGACGGTCATCCCGGCGGCGCTTGCTAATGGAAAAATTTCGTTCATTCAGTCTTACTTCTGGAACCATTTGTTATAGATGGTCTGGTAAGTGCCGTCTTTCTTCACTTTTTCCAGCGCAGCGTTAAATTTCTGCTGCAGATCGGTGTTGCCCTGACGCACGGCAATGCCCAGCCCGGTGCCGAAATAGGCTTTGTCGGTCACTTTGTCGCCCACGGCCGCCAGCTTCGGATTGCTCTTCAGCCATTCGGTGACCACGGCGGTATCGCCAAAGACCGCGTCAATACGACCGTTCTGCAGATCGAGCTTCGCATTCTGGTAGCTGTCGTAAGGAACGGTAGTAATTTCCGGATGTTTATCGGTGATGAATTTCTGGTGGGTGGTACCATTCTGCACGCCCACTTTTTTGCCCTTCAGCTGGTCAATGCTGGTGAACTTACCCTGCTGACCGACGAACAGCGCCGAGTTGTCATAATACGGGGTAGAGAACAGCACCTGCTTTTCACGCTCCGGCGTGATGTCCATCCCGGCCATGACCGCGTCGAAACGGCGGAATTTCAGTCCCGGGATCAGGCTGTCAAAGGCCTGGTTGGTAAAGGTACAAGTGGCATCGATCTCTTTACACAGCGCGTTCGCCAGATCGACATCGAAACCGACGATCTGGTTGTTGGCGTCCACCAGCTCAAACGGAGGGTAGGAGGCCTCGGTGGCGAAACGAATGGTCTGCGCGGCGGAAGCGGAGAGGCTCATGCCTGCGAGCAGGGCGGCTATCAGTACTTTTTTCATCGTCATTTCCCCGAAGAACATCAATGTGAAAGATAGTTTTTAAACGCGTCAGTTTGCGGATGCGTGAAGCAGGAGGCATCCCCTTGCTCGACGATATGGCCATTTTCCATATACACCACCCGGCTGGCCGTCTTGCGCGCCACTTCAACTTCGTGGGTGACGATAACCTGGGTGATGCCGGTTTCAGCCAGCTCGCGAATGATGCTGACGATCTGAGCCGTGATTTCCGGGTCAAGCGCCGCGGTAGGCTCATCGAACAGCAGGACCTGGGGCTCCATCATTAGCGCGCGGGCGATAGCCACACGCTGCTGCTGGCCGCCGGATAAATGCAGCGGGTAGCGATCGCTGTAAGGCTTCAGACGCAGACGCTCCAGCAGTTTCTCTGCGCGAGACAGCGCCTGATCCTTGCTTAACCCCAGTACGCGGCAGGGGGCTTCGATCAGGTTCTGCTGTACCGTCAGGTGCGGCCACAGGTTGTATTGCTGGAAGACCATGCCGACGTTCTGACGCAGCTCGCGAATCGCTTTATCGGACGGCGCTTTGGTGAAGTCGAATTGGTTGCCGGCGATGGATAACGAACCGGACCGCGGCATCTCCAGCAGGTTGAGTACGCGCAGCAGCGAGCTCTTCCCGGCACCGCTGGGGCCGAGCAGCACCAGCGTTTCCCCCTGCGGGCAATCCAGCGTGATGTCGAACAGCGCCTGGTGTGCGCCGTAGAAGCAATTAATGCCGTTTAGTTTAATACTCATCTGGGCAGTCTGATACGAATAGCTATTGAGGCCGCAAATACTACCTTTGGCAGAATAGTTATGCAATATTTATGCGTTAAAAGTTAAATCTAAACCACGTTTAGCTTTAAAGTTAGCACAAAATATGGCCTGGTGGGTGAGGGGGGCGCAAATGTCGGCATTCCTGGGGCGAATACCGACATTTTACCGGGGTTATCGTTTCAGCGGGGTGGCTTCAACTCCGGAATCAGCGTTTCTCCAGACTCTGTCGCAGCGTCCCGGCTGGCGCATGGCTGTTGTTGCCGAGATAGCGGACGTCATCGACAGCCCAGCACTGGCCTTCCTGGATCATCAGCACTTCATCTTTCCAGCTCTGGGTGCCCTGTTTCAGTTCGACGCGCAGCGGAATATTGCGCGCATCACGGTTCGGGATGGTGGAGGCGCTGGCGACCACGGCGCTGTCTGCTGGGGTGCTGCTGCTGGAGAACGGGTTAGCCTGCAGCAGTTTGCTGTTGGCCGGATCCTGGCGGGCGTCATTGAGTAACTGCGCCAGTCCGTCGCTCAGATAGGGGCGCAGCGCCGCCGGATCCTGAGTGCGGTTCTGGATCTGAGTGTCATAGAATTTTTGCGCTACGTCGTCAGGGCCGCCTTCGACACAGGGGCCGCTGCGGGTACCATTATCTTTATAGGCCGGGGTGACGGTCGTACAGGCGCTGAGCGCCAGCGCGCAAGGGAGAAGTACAGCAAGAAGTTTGTAGCGCATGATGATTTCCTTATAAGCGAACTACGTTTTCAGTTTCCGTTAAAGCATAGCGTATAGCGTGCGGATTGTACTTGACGCAAAGAGCTAAGACCTTGATGTGACAACGGCCTTATGGCAGGAAATCGACAATGAGCATCACCGAATGATATTCAGGCAGGAAAAACCAGGCGCCGTTTAAAAATAAACAGACTTTTTGGGCAAACAAGAAACATTACCCGGACAATAGGATAATGTTTCTTGAGATATAAGATTAATTACTTCTTCTTATAGATGTTAGCGGAGACGTGCAGTTTTTTATCGGTATTACCGGAAGAGAGCACGATAACGTCCGCGCCTTTTTCATCGGCCTTTTTAATCAGCTCTTCACGGGCATCGCTCGGCGCAGTCTGGCCGGTAGAGGAAATGGTGCCGATTTTGGTATATTGCGTATGGACCTTATTAAAGGCTTCTTTCGTTAAAATCTCAGCGGAGAAGGCGTTCGCCGTTAAAAACAATGCTGCACCTGCCACTAAAGCTGCATATTTCATATTTTTAGACTCCATTGTTTATTTTGCTATCATCATGCTCTTGTTTTAACTCACCAATGAGCGATTTCAGATTGTACTAACGCCGCTTTTTTTTCAAGCAAAATACTGCAATTTTATGACGATTAGTTAACGCTTTTTTAAAGAAAAGATGACGAGGTTCTCATTGATAATGCTTGCTTTTTTTTGCGGAATGAACATTGAAGCGACACAAGACCTTTTTTTACTGTGGTTAGCTGAAAATTAGCTGAGGCGCACGCAGGAGAAGGGGCCGGGACGCTGACAGACATTCCCGGTAACATGGTTTATCATATAGAACAGCAGGGGCTGCACCCATGGTCATGCAGGTCACCAGGGAGATAAGATGTTAACAAATAAGCGAGAGCAGGCCCGGCAGCAGCGAGCCGCGTTGTGGGCCACCAAAGATAATGTTCAGCGCCATGCGCTGTCCATGAGTATGCCCTGGCTGGCCTTTGTCAATATCGCTTTTGCGTTAATGATTTTCTTCCGCAATTTTATCTTTACCTATTTTGATAAGAAGTTACTGACGCACCGGGCGGTTATTCCTTATATCGAAGTGGCGCTGATCGCGGTTATTATTATTTCGGCCATTTTAGTGATTATTGCCGTCACGCCGCGGCTGGCGCAGGGGCGATATACGCTGAATATCATCACCGGGCTGCTGCTGGCGCTCAGCCTGTGCTGGTCCCTGAGTAATTACTGTTTTATCTTTTTCTGGACCTTGCCCTTCGCCTGGCCGCTGCTGGTGATTTTAATGACCACCGGGCTCACCGCGCTCTATCACCACTGGCCCGGCATTATCGCCTTTATGCTCCCAATGTGGGTGACCGCCTTGCTGGCAGGGGTGCAGATTCACTATGACGGTGAATTTCGTTTTTTGACCTTATGGGCTATTTTCACCGCGATTTTGCTTTATGGACGGCGTATTCTGCAGCGCTGGTATGATGAAGCCTGGGATACGCATCAGGAAAATATGCAGCTTATCCAGCGGCTGGAAAGTATCGCTAACCGGGATGCCTTAACCGGAACGGCCAATCGCCGGGCACTGAATGCTTTTCTGGCGCAGCTCTGGGAGCAAAAAGCGCCGTTAGCGCTGATCATGATCGATGTCGATTACTTTAAGCGTTATAACGACCATTACGGCCATCAGGCCGGCGATGACTGCTTATCGTCTGTCGCGCAGGTGCTTAAAATGGCGGTGCGGGCTGAGGACGATTTGGTGGCCCGCTACGGCGGCGAGGAGTTTGTCGTGTCGCTGCCGGGGGTTTCCTTAGCGCACGCCACCGTCATTGCCGAGCGCATTCAGCAGAAAATCCACGACGCGGCCTTGCCGCATGAAGCCTCTGCAGTGGCGGCGGTAGTGACCGTCAGCATGGGCGTGGTGGCTTCCGACGGCACGGTCCCGATGGAGACGCTGATCGCCCGGGCGGACAGTGCGTTGTACCAGGCTAAAAATAAAGGACGTAATCAATGGTCTTATTAACCCGGCTCCACTGCCGGGCGAGGGAAAGGGGATGAAACGGATTGCGCAGGTCGCCCTGCTGGCGCTGCTGTTAACCGGCTGTGCCGGGGAAAAGGGAATTATCGATCGCGATGGATACCAGCTGGACACTCGCCATCCGGCGCAGGCGGCCTATCCGCGAATAAAAGTGCTGGTGATCCACTATACGGCAGACAATTTTGATGTTTCTCTGGCGACGTTGACCGATAAAGAGGTCAGCTCCCACTATTTAATCCCCGAGCAGCCGCCGCGTTATCAGCATAAACCGCGGATCTGGCAGCTGGTGCCGGAAGAGGATTTAGCCTGGCACGCCGGGGTGAGCTACTGGCGCGGCAGTACGCGTATCAATGATACGTCCATCGGCATTGAGCTGGAGAACCGCGGCTGGCAGAAGACGGCGGGCGTCAAAAGCTTTACCCCCTTCCATCCGGAACAGATAGCGGCCCTGATCCCGCTGGCGCGCGATATTATCACCCGCTACCACATCGCGCCGCAGAACGTGGTGGCCCATGCCGATATCGCGCCGCAGCGTAAAGACGATCCGGGGCCGCTGTTTCCCTGGCAACAGCTGGCGCAGCAGGGGATTGGCGCCTGGCCTGACGAGCAGCGAGTGGCCTTTTATCTGAACGGACGGCCGGCCAGCGATCCCGTTGACCCAGAGGTGGTGCTGGATTTACTGGCGCGCTACGGCTATCAGGTGACGCCGGAGATGACCCCCGCGCAGAAGAAGCGGGTGATTATCGCCTTCCAGATGCACTTCCGTCCGCAGCGCTGGGATGGCGTAGCGGATGCGCAAACTGAAGCGATAGCCGAGGCGCTGTTAGAAAAATATGGCCAGGGTTAGCGGTGAAGTTTGCCGTGGTCGCGTAGCCAGACGGCGGTACGCACAATGCCGTCGTCAAGCGTCACCACCGGCTGATAGCCCAGTTCATCCTGCGCGCGGGTGATGTCGAGCGTAAAATCAAAGTTAAGTTTGGAAACGCCGTAGTGGGTAAAGGCGGGCTCTTTGGCTGTTTTATCGCCAAAACGTTCCATGCTGCGGGCAATAATATCCAGCATCGGGTAGGGAACTGAGCGGATCCGGCACTTGATGCCCAGCTCGTCGATCAGTTTCTGCACGATGCTTCGCAAGGTGCGCGGTTCGCCGTTGCTGATATTCCACGCGCGGGCGGAAGGAAGATGATCGCAGGCCGACTGGCTCGCCAGCCACATCGCATGCACGGCGTTTTCATAATAGGTCATGTCGACCAGCGCGCTGCCGCCCCGCGGCAACAGGACGCTGCCATAATGCTGCATCATTTGCGCCAGCCGGGGAATAAAGACTTTATCGTGCGGCCCGAACAAGCTCTGCGGACGCAGAATGGTAAAACGGGTGTGCGGGTTGGCCTGCGCCAGCAGGTTGATCACCTCCTCGCTGGCCGCCTTGCTGCGGGCAAACTCGTTGGCGAAGCGGTGCGGGCGGAAATCTTCCTGGATATCGCGATGGTGGTGATAATCGAAATAGAGCGATGGCGAAGAGATATGGACGAAATTGCGCACCCCCCATGCCACAGACCATTCGCCCAGACGGCGGGTGGCGCGGACGTTAGCGAGATCGAAAGCCTGCTGGGTGCCCCAGGGCGAGGTAAAGCTGGAGCAGTGCCACAGGGTATCGATACCGGCGAGCATCACTTTAGCCTGCGAAGAGACCAGCTCGGTTAAATCGGCCGGGATGAATTCTGCCCCCATTTTGCTCAGAAGCTTACCCATCGCTTCGTTGCGCCCGGTGGCTCTCACGCTGATGCCCTTATTGCGCAGATATTCCACTGCGTTGCGGCCTAATCCGCTGGTCGCACCGGTAACCAGTACCTTCATATCACTCTACTGTCCCAGAAAAGAATTTCGTGCGCATTTTTCCGTGATTCTCCCGACTATGCAATGAGAATCATGAAAGAATAATGCTTATCCTTGGTCTCTGCCTGAGATTTGTTCGGCCAGCCGGGCGATGCGTTGCGCCATACCGCGGAAAATAAACAGGTGCGCCGGGATCATCAGCAGCCAGTAGATCAGTCCGGGCATACCGTGCGGGTGCCACCAGGCGCGCACGTCCAGTTCGCGATGGTCGCCTTTATCGTTTATCGTAAAGCTTAACCGGCCCAGCCCCGGCGCTTTCATACCGAACAGCAGGGTGAGCTGTTTTTCTTCCTCCACGATAATTACCTTCCAGCTGTCGACCGTATCGCCGGTTTGCAGATAGTCGCGCTGCGGCCGTCCTTTGGCTAACCGATGGCCGACCAGCAGGTCCATCGCACCACGGGTTTTCCACAGCAGATTGCCGAAAAAATACCCCTCTTTACCACCGATTTGGTTAACGACCTGCCACAGGGCCTGGCGGCTCGCCTGGGTGGTGACGGTGCAGCCAGCCTGTTTCGGAAAGTAGCCGTACTCCGGTCGCCAGCGGGCGAAAGCCTGGGCGTCGTAGCCCCAGTCGCTGGAGTTTACCAGCTGCTCTTCTTCTTTCAGCGTGCGGCGAACCGCCTGATCGAAGGGGATCAGCGTTTGCGGGATCAGCGCTCGCAGCGCCCGGTCGTTGGCGATCAGATCGTGCTTCAGCCCCTGAATCAGCGCCCTGGCGATGGTAGGCGGCACCGAGGTGATAACGTTAAGAAACCACACTGAGATCCAGCGCGTCGGCAGGGGAATGGGAATGAGCGGGCGATGTTTACCGCTGACGGCCATAAAGTGGATAAACTGCTGCTGATAGCTTAACACCTCCGGACCGGCGGCTTCGAAGACGCGATGCGCGTTGGACGGATGATTCAGCAGCTCAACCAGGTCAACGAGCAGATTTTCCAGGGCGACAGGGGTGGTACGCGAGCGTACCCAGCGCGGGGGAGTGAGCACTGGCAGGTTATAAACCATATCGCGCATCACCTCGAAGGCGGCGGAACCGGCGCCGACGATAATCCCGGCCCGCAGTTCGGTCACCGGCACGCCCGACTCACGCAGGACCTCACCGGTCACCTGGCGGGCGCGCAAATGGTCAGATTGCTCCTGCGCCGGGGCCTGTAGCGAACTGAGAAATATCACCTGGCGCACTGACGACTGACGCAGAGCATCGCGCACATGCGTGGCTACCCGGCGCTCATGGGCGATAAAATCGCCGCCTTCGCCCATGCCGTGGACCAGATAATAAAGGGTATCGATGCCGGCGAGCAGTGCAGGCAGAGCCTGCGGCTGATTAAGATCGACTGACCGGCAGGTGACGCCGGGCAAATCGAGCTTTTGCAGTCGGTCGATGTGGCGTGCCGCCGCCAGCACTGGATAACCCCGCGCGCTTAACTCGTGCACCAAATGCTGGCCAATATAGCCGCTGGCGCCGAGCACCAGAACCGATTGCGACACGCCTGACTCCTTAGCGCTGTAAAAAAGCCTGCCAGTGAGCGACCACCTCGCTCAGCTGCTGACGGTTGACATCCAGGTGAGTGACCAGACGGACAACAGGCGAGGCGTTAATCAACACGCCGCGCGCCTGCATAAACTCGCCGAGCGCCGGGGCCTGCGCTTCGCCAACGCGCACAAACAGCATGTTGGTATCATGGCGGGTGACGTCGGCGCCGATGGCGCGAAGCTGCTCCGCCATCCACGCGGCGTTGTCATGATCCTCCTGCAGGCGCTGTACGTTATTTTTCAGCGCGTACAGCCCGGCAGCGGCCAGTATGCCCGCCTGGCGCATGCCGCCGCCAACCATTTTCCGCCAGCGGATAGCACGGCGAATGTATGCCTCGCTGCCCAGCAATAGCGAGCCTACCGGGGCGCCAAGCCCCTTTGACAGGCAGATGGTGAAGGAGTCGCAGTATTGGGCAATATCACGCAGTTCGCAGCCGTAGGCCACTACGGCGTTAAAGATACGCGCGCCGTCGACGTGCAGCGCCAGGTCGCGCTGGCGGGTAAACGCCCAGGCTTCCTGCAGATAGTCGCGCGGCAGCACCTTACCGTTGTGGGTGTTTTCCAGGCTCAGCAGGCGGGTGGGGGCAAAATGGATATCGTCGGGTTTGATTTTCGCCGCCACTTTATCCAGCGGCAGCGAACCATCGGCTGCGGCGTCAATCGGCTGTGGCTGAATACTGCCGAGTACTGCCGCGCCGCCGGCTTCGTACAGATAGTTGTGCGCCCCCTGGCCGACGATATACTCTTCGCCGCGCTGACAGTGGCTGAGCAGGCCAACGAGGTTGGCCTGGGTGCCGGTGGGCAGAAAAAGCGCCGCCTCTTTGCCGGCGAGGTCGGCGGCATAGCGCTGCAGTTCATTGACGGTAGGGTCGTCGCCATACACATCGTCCCCGACCGGGGCGGCCATCATGGCCTCCAGCATGGCGCGCCCGGGACGGGTAACGGTATCACTGCGTAAATCGATCACGGCTTTTCCTTGGTCTGGTTCAACGTATTGCTTCTGTTTTACCTGAGCCAGTTGGTTTTCGCCAGTTCGATGACCTCATCGCCGCGCCCGCTGATGATCGCCCGCAGCATATACAGGCTAAAGCCTTTCGCCTGCTCCAGCTTGATCTGCGGCGGGATAGCCAGCTCCTCTTTGGCGACGACGACGTCGACCAGCACCGGACCGTCGGTGCGGAAGGCGGTCTGCAGCGCTTCATCCACCTCGGAGGCTTTTTCAACGCGTATACCTTTGATACCGCAGGCCTCGGCGATGCGGGCGAAGTTGGTATCGTGGAGCTCCGTACCGTCGGTGAGATAGCCCCCGGCCTTCATCTCCATCGCCACGAAGCCCAGCACGCTGTTGTTAAAGATGACAATTTTCACCGGCAGCTTCATCTGCGCCAGCGACAGAAAATCGCCCATCAGCATGCTGAAGCCGCCGTCGCCGCACATGGCCACTACCTGCCGTTCCGGAGCGGTGGCCTGGGCGCCGATGGCCTGCGGCATGGCGTTGGCCATTGAGCCGTGGTTGAACGAGCCCAGCAGGCGGCGTTTGCCGTTCATTTTGAGATAGCGTGCCGCCCAGACGGTGGGGGTGCCGACATCGCAGGTGAAAATGGCGTCTTCATCGGCAAAATGACTGATCTGCTGCGCCAGATACTGCGGGTGAATGGCTTTATTGCTGGGTTTTGCCAGATCGTCGAGCCCTTTTCGCGCGTCGCGATAGTGCTCCAGCGCCTTATCGAGGAAGTGGCGATCGGTTTTCTCTTCCAGCAGCGGCAGCAGCGCTTTTAGCGTCGATTTAATATCGCCCACCAGCGCCATATCGACCTTACTGTGGGCGCCGATGCTGCCGGGGTTAATGTCGATCTGAATAATTTTGGCGTCGGTTGGATAGAAGGCGCGATAGGGGAACTGGGTGCCCAGCAGGATCAGGGTATCGGCGTTCATCATGGTGTGGAAGCCAGAGGAGAAGCCAATCAGCCCGGTCATGCCGACATCGTACGGATTGTCGTACTCCACGTGCTCTTTGCCGCGCAGGGCGTGGACGATGGGGGCTTTAATTTTGGCCGCGAACTCCACCAGCTCCTGATGAGCGCCGGCGCAGCCGCTGCCGCACATGAGCGCGATATTGCTGGAGTAGCGAATAAGCTGCGCCAGCTTACGCAGCTCTTCTTCCGCCGGAGTGATCGTCGGCAACGGCGCATGATACCAGTGGCTGCTGGCGCTCTCCGGGGCGGCCTTCAGCGCCACGTCGCCGGGCAGCACCACTACCGAGACGCCGCGGTTAATCACCGCTTTACGCATGGCGATGGCCAGCACCTGCGGAATCTGTTCCGGGGTGGAGACCAGCTCGCAGTAGTGGCTGCATTCTCGGAACAGCTCCTGAGGATGGGTCTCCTGAAAGTAGCCGCTGCCGATTTCGCTGGAGGGGATGTGGGCGGCAATGGCCAATACCGGTACATGGTTACGATGACAGTCAAACAGACCGTTGATCAAATGCAGGTTACCCGGTCCGCAGGAGCCGGCGCAGACCGCCAGCTCGCCGGTCAGTTGCGCCTCGGCGCCGGCGGCGAAAGCAGCGACCTCTTCGTGCCGGGTGGGCATCCAGTCGATGGTGCCCATGCGGTTCAGACTATCGCTCAATCCATTGAGGGAATCTCCGGTGACGCCCCAGATACGTTTCACGCCGGCCTGTTCCAGCGTTTTGGCAATGTATGCGGCCACGGTTTGTTTCATGATCTCCATCTCCTTTTTGTGATAACGCCTTCAAGCTTAGATGAAACTGCAGGTTACGTTGCTGATTGTCCCTTATTTTTTGCTGGTTTTATTGCTGAAAAATTGTGCATACTCAGGGACCTCACAGGTTGTAAAACAGGAAGCACATCAGATGGTTAAGGGAATGTTAAACGCAGTAAATAAAACGCTGTCGCATGACGACGCCGGTAAACTCTTGTTACGACTCGCCGTCGGCGGGTTAATGCTGTTTCACGGTCTGCACAAGCTGCTGGACGGCGTGGGCGGGATCAGCGGCATGCTGGTGGCGAAGGGGTTGCCGGGGTTTATAGCCTACGGTGTGCTGGTGGGGGAAGTGGTCGCTCCCTGCTTGTTAATTCTCGGCGTCCTGACCCGTCCGGCGGCGCTGGTGCTGGCGTTCACCATGGTGGTGGCGTGGCTGATGGTCGGTCTCGGCAAGACGTTTGCGCTTGATGCGGTGGGGGCGTGGGCGATCGAGAACCTGGTCTATTTCTTTGTTGGCGCGCTGGCGATTGCGCTACTCGGCGCAGGGCGTTATTCGCTGGCCGGCCAGTCGGCCTGGCGGTAAAAATGCCTCATTCGTCCTGGGGCGTAAAGTCGATACTGTTGCCGGTTTGCAACTTTTTCAGTCTGAGAAAATGTTTATCTCATGTCGCCAGAGCGTTTATTGTCGCCCGGGATTTTCCCGGAGTCGGCGCATTGCGCCTTCTCCGGGCTACTCAATCGCACAGCGCTGTAGCCCCGGTAAGCGGTAGCGCCACCGGGGATTTTGACCTCAGGCGAGAACCAGATCGCTCTGCGGATGGCAGGAGCAGGCCAGCACATAGCCGTCGGCGATTTCGGCGTCGGTTAACGTCATGGTGCTGGTGACGCTGTACTTCCCGGAAACCACTTTGGTTTTACAGCAGCCGCAGACGCCGGCGCGGCAGGCGACGGTCACCGGCACTTTATTGCTCTCTAGCGCATCAAGCAGTGTGGTGCCCACCGGCGCGTAAAACTCGCGCGCCGGCTGCAGTTTGGTAAATTTCAGTCCACTGGTCGCGGCTTCCGCCACCGGGGTGAAGAACTTCTCCTTAAAGAAGCGGGTGACGCCCAGGGCGGCAACATCCTGCTCGACCTTCTCCATATAAGGCGCCGGGCCGCAGGTCATCACGGTGCGGCTGGCTAAATCCGGCACGCTCTGCAGCAGCTCCCGGGTCAGACGGCCGGCGACAAAGCCATGAGTGGCATGGTGCTCCGCCACCAAGGTGACCGGATACTGGCGCCACTCCTCGGCAAAGATCACATCCTCCGGCGAACGCACGCTATAGATCACCTGCAGGTCGGCCTGCGGTCGATACTTCGCCAGCCAGCGACGCATCGACATTATCGGCGTTACGCCGCAGCCGGCGGCCAGCAGCAGGAATTTATCTTCCGCTTTATCGTCGCAGGTAAACTCGCCCATCGCATCGGACAGCCAAAGGTAATCGCCGCGTTTGACCTCGCGGGTCAACCACTGCGAACCCGCGCCCTCGTCAATACGGCGAACGGTCAGCGTAATGTACTCGCTGACCCCCGGCGTCGAGGAGAGGGTATAGGCGCGCAGCGTTTCCGCCGAGTTACGCACGCTAACCAGAGCGTACTGGCCAGCGCGGTACGGATAGTAATCGTGGCACAGCAGCGAAAGGGTCCACACGTCCGGGGTTTCCTGGTGAATGTGGTGAACCTGCATCCGCCACGGGCACTGGGAGGTTGGCATAGTCATCAGGGACTCCTTAAGCGCTCAGCAGCTGCTGCATATCTTGTTCCACGGTGGTCACGGAACGCAGACCAAACTTCTCATTGAGGACCGCCAGCAGATCCGGGGTGAAGAAACCAGGCGCCGTCGGACCGGTGACGATGTTTTTCACACCCAGCGACAGCAGCGTCAGCAGGATGACGATCGCTTTCTGTTCGAACCAGGAGAGCACCAGCGACAGCGGTAGGTCGTTAACACCGCAGCCCAGTTTTTCCGCCAGCGTAACCGCGAGAATAATTGCCGAGTAGGCATCGTTGCACTGCCCGGCGTCGACCAGACGCGGCAGACCTTCGATATCGCCGAAGTCCAGCTTGTTGAAGCGGTATTTACCGCAGGCCAGGGTCAGGATCAGACAGTCATCCGGCACGCTGGTGGCGAAATCGGTGAAGTAGTTACGCTCCCCGCGGGCGCCGTCGCAGCCGCCGACGAGGAAGATATGGCGCAGTTTTTCACGGCTGACCAGATCGATCAGCGTATCCGCCGCGCCAAGCAGGGTCTGACGGCCAAAGCCGACGGTGATCAGATGCGGGATTTCGCTGTACGGGAAGCCCGCCATCTGCTGCGCCTGGGTGATAACCGGGGCGAAGTCTTCACCTTCCAGATGGTTCACGCCCGGCCAGCCGACGATGCTGCGGGTCCAGATGCGGTCGTCGTAGGCGCCGACGGTGGGGTCGATGATGCAGTTCGAGGTCATCACGATAGGGCCCGGGAAGCGGGCGAATTCCACTTGCTGGTTTTGCCAGCCGCTGCCGTAGTTGCCGATCAGATGTTTGAATTTACGCAGCTCCGGATAGCCGTGAGCCGGCAGCATTTCGCCGTGGGTATAGACGTTAACGCCGGTGCCTTCCGTCTGCTCAAGCAGGTTATACAGATCTTTCAGATCATGGCCGGAGATCAGGATGCACTTCCCTTCGGTGGCTTTAACGTTCACCTGAGTCGGCGTCGGGTGGCCATATTTAGTGGTTTCACCAGCGTCAAGGATACTCATCACCTGGAAGTTCATCTGGCCGATTTCCATCGAACATTCCAGCAGCGCGTTCATATCCGCCGGCCAGGTTCCCAGCCATGCCATGATTTTATGGTACTGGGCATAAATCGCGTTGTCGTACTGGCCGAGTACGTGGGCGTGCTCCATATAGGCCGCCGCGCCTTTCAGGCCGTACAGGCACAGCAGACGCAGACCGAGAATATTCTCGCCGATGGCGGCTTTATCTTTATTTGGGGCATAGTCTGCCGCCTGACGCTGCAGGTCACCCAGATCGTCGCTGACCAGGTGTAAATCGGCTACCGGGTTATCAACCGCGGCGCTGGCGTCGAGGTTCTGGCACTGCGCTTTCAGCGCTTCACGCAGGGCAATCGCCTGGCGGGCGTAGCCGACGATACGCGGAGAATCGAAGTTGACGTTGGTCAGGGTGGAGAAGAAGGCGCGGGGGGCAAAGCTGTCGACCTGATGATCGATAATGCCATATTCGCGGGCCTTGAGCGCCCAGGCGGACAGGCCTTGCAGTGATGCAATCAGCAGATCCTGCAGATCGGAGGTTTCCGCTGTTTTACCGCACATCCCCTGCGCGTAAGAGCAGCCGTTGCCGGCTGGGGTACGAATGGTTTGTTCACATTGCACACAAAACATGGTCACACCTTTAAAGTTATATTTAATATACATGTTTAAGGTTATGCCGCATGGCACAAGGTGAAAAGGCATTTCTGATACAACTTAAAGGGAGATTGATTTAGCGCAAATTTGGCGGCAGTAAGTCTGCCGCCAGCGGGTATTCAGGCGGTAAAAAAGGCGATCAGGATCGGGACCAGCAGGCTAAGCAGAAAACCGTGCACGATAGCGGCAGGAACAATCTCGACGCCGCCGGAACGCTGGAGTACCGGTAAGGTGAAGTCCATCGAAGTGGCGCCGCACAGCCCCAGCGCTGTGGAGCGGCTGCGGCGAACAAGGCCCGGAATTAACATGATAGCCAGCAGCTCGCGACACAGATCGTTAAAGAACGCCGCGCTGCCGATCACCGGGCCAAAGGATTCAGTGAGTAAAATACCGGAGAGCGAATACCAGCCGAAACCGCTCGCCATCGCCAGACCGGTCTTTAACGGCAGACCGAGAATAAAGGCGTTAAGTATCCCGCCAAGTAATGAACTGGCCATAACCACCATGGCGACGATCATTCCCCGACGGTTAAGGACTATTTGTCGCAGACTCATTCCATTATTGCGTAATTGAATACCGACGAGGAACAGGAGAAAGATCAGCGTATATTCGCTGGCTTCGGTCGCGTGCTGTAAAAAAGACAGGCCGGTCAGGCCGAGCAGAAAACCGAGCACGACCACGCCGCACAGCTGCAGCGATTCCAGGGCCATGGCCAGGCGCGAAGGTAATTTCTCCTGCCGATGCTGACTGCGCCATGGCATTTTACTTTCCAGCCACAACAGGGCGGCAATATTACACAGTAAAATGATGACCACGCTCACTGCAGCGTAATGCAATATGGCCAGCAGGTTGCTTGCCAGATTGTCGAGGAATGCCAGGCTGATCCCCATAAAGAAAAGGATGACATAGACAATCCAGCTGAGCATCCGGTTAATCAGTTTTAGCGCGGAGGGTTGACGAAGTGGCACCAGATAGCCGAAAACCAGCGGCAACAGAATGATGAAGAGTCCCGATAACATGAACGATGCAGCCCTTGCATAATGAGAATAGCGCCCATGACACTACCCAAATCACCGGGCCGAGTAAAGCTGCCACCAGAAAGAAAAAGCCCGGAAACCCGGGCTTTACAAAGGATTAATCACGTTTTTCCAGCAGGGTGCGATACAGCACGCCGCCGAGGATCCCGCCGACGATCGGCATGACCCAGAACAGCCACAGCTGCTGCAGCGCCCAGCCGCCCTGGAAAATCGCTACCGCGGTGCTGCGCGCCGGGTTGACCGAGGTGTTGGTAACCGGAATGCTGATCAAATGGATGAGGGTCAGCGCCAGGCCGATAGCGATGGGGGCAAAGCCCGCCGGGGCATGTTTATCGGTCGCGCCATGGATAACCAGCAGGAAGCCACAGGTCAGGACAATTTCAATGACGATAGCCGACAGCATGGAGAAGCCGCCCGGGGAGTGTTCGCCATAGCCATTGGAGGCAAATCCGCTGGCGGCGGCATCAAAGCCGGCTTTACCGCTGGCCACCACGTAAAGCACCGCCGCGGCAATAATGCCGCCGACCACCTGAGCGATAATATAGCCAATGACTTCTTTCGCCGGGAAACGGCCGCCGGCCCACAGGCCCAGGGTCACCGCCGGGTTGAAATGCCCCCCGGAAATATGGCCGACCGCAAATGCCATGGTTAATACCGTTAAGCCAAATGCCAGCGCGACGCCGGCAAAACCAATACCGAGCTCAGGGAAGGCTGCGGCAAGCACGGCGCTACCGCAGCCACCAAATACAAGCCAGAAAGTGCCGAAGCATTCTGCTGCTAATTTTCTGAACATAACCACCTCAATTAAATTGTATACGCGCACGAGCGGACCGTGCCGGTCTTTATTTATCGTGATAAGGGATGACGATAAAAATAAAGCGGCGTTATTCTAGAGATAATCGCCATCCCAGAGCCAGTTAAATATATTGATATTATTTGATTTAGGGCAAGGTGAAGGGATTCCGTTTGCCAGTGTAGTCTTTCCTTTATCCGTGGAAGATTATCAATAGTGTAGATCATAACGCCTGAAATAAAACTATTTTGTTTGATGAATAATCAACAGCCGGTAATAGGCGATAAGTGAGTAATTTTATGAATATATTTAATCCGCTGAATATGAGCCACGGATGCGATTAAGCAGAGTGTCATCTTGCCGTCGCCCTCGCTATACTGTTGATTACTGAAGGAGAGTGGTGGTGTAGCGGAGGGGATATGCTTCTTGAGCGCGTAGAAATCGTCGGTTTTCGCGGTATCAATCGTTTGTCGTTGATGCTGGAGCAAAATAACGTCCTGATCGGGGAGAACGCGTGGGGGAAGTCCAGTCTGCTTGATGCGCTGACCCTGCTTTTGTCCCCTGAGTTCGATCTTTATCACTTTGTACGCGATGACTTCTGGTTTCCCCCGGGCGACATCCAGGGGCGCGAGCACCATTTGCATATTATCCTGACCTTCCGTGAAACCGAACCGGGGCGCCATCGGGTCCGGCGTTTTCGTCCGCTTCAGCGCTGCTGGGTACCTTGTGACGATGGTTATCATCGGGTGTTCTATCGTCTGGAAGGCGAGCTCGCCGATGACGACAGCGTGATGACCCTGCGGAGCTTTATCGATGGCGAAGGCGAAGCGCTGGCGGTTGAGGATATTGATGATCTGGCCAGACACCTGGTGCGTCTGATGCCGGTGCTGCGCCTGCGCGACGCGCGCTTTATGCGGCGTATCCATAACGGGACGGTACCGCATTCGCCGCAGATAGAGATCACCGCCCGCCAGCTCGATTTTCTCTCCCGGGAGCTGGTCAGCCATCCGCAAAATTTATCGGACGGTCAGATCCGCGAGGGGTTGTCGGCCATGGTGCAGCTGCTGGAGCATTACTTTGCCGAGCAAAGCAGCGCCCAGACGCGGCATCGTCTGATGCGGCGGCGCTCCCATGATGAGCAGCGCAGCTGGCGCTATCTGGATATTATCAACCGGATGATCGATAAACCCGGCGGGCGCAGCCATCGGGTGATTCTGCTGGGGCTGTTTTCCACCCTCCTGCAGGCAAAAGGGACGGTGCGCCTCGATCGCGACGCGCGGCCGCTGTTGCTGATTGAAGATCCGGAGACGCGTTTGCATCCGATTATGCTCTCTGTCGCCTGGCACCTGCTGAATTTATTGCCGCTGCAGCGCGTGACCACCACCAACTCCGGGGAGCTGTTGTCCCTGACGCCGGTGGAGCAGGTCTGTCGACTGGTTCGTGAGTCGTCGAGGGTGTCGGCATGGCGGCTGGGACCCGGCGGAATGAATGCCGAAGACAGCCGGCGTATCGCCTTCCATATTCGCTTCAATCGCGCCTCATCGCTCTTCGCCCGCTGTTGGCTGCTGGTGGAAGGGGAGACGGAGACCTGGGTTATCAACGAACTGGCCCGCCAGTGTGGCCATCATTTTGATGCCGAGGGCGTGAAGGTGATCGAGTTCGCCCAGTCAGGCCTTAAACCACTGATCAAATTTGCCCGCCGGATGGGGATCCAGTGGCACGTGCTGGTGGATGGCGATGAGGCGGGGAAAAAATATGCCGCCACCGTGCTCGGCCTGCTGAATAACGATCGCGAGCTGGAGCGTGACCATTTGACGAGCCTGCCCGCGATGGATATGGAGCACTTTATGTATCGCCAGGGATTTGATGACGTTTATCACCGGGTGGCGCAGATCCCGGATAATGTCCCTATGAATATGCGGCGGGTGATCACTAAGGCCATCCATCGTTCATCCAAGCCCGACCTGGCGATTGAGGTGGCGATGGAGGCCGGCCGACGCGGGGTGGACGCGGTGCCGACGCTGTTAAAGAAAATGTTCTCGCGGGTACTGTGGCTGGCTCGTGGTCGTGCAGATTAACCTGCGCCGTAGGGCTGGCGCAAAGCTCTCCGGTAGCTAAACAAAACGTAAGCAACGTTAAAAATGGGTGTTCTGTTGTCGACGGGTTTGGATAGAATCACCGTCTGGAGCGGCAGGGAAACAGCAGGAATCGGATAATGAAAGTGAAGGGAAAACGCAGGACAATCTGGTGGTTGTTAGCGATCGTTGTGCTGGGTCTGGCCGTCTGGGGATGGCGGATCCTGAATGCGCCGCTGCCGAACTACCAGACGCTGGTGGTGCGCAAAGGTGACCTCCAGCAGAGCGTGCTGGCCACCGGTAAGCTGGATGCCCTGCGGAAAGTTGACGTCGGCGCCCAGGTCAGCGGACAGCTGAAAACGCTGCACGTCAATATCGGCGATAAGGTCAAAAAGGACCAGTTGCTGGGGGTTATCGATCCGGAGCAGGCGCAAAACCAAATTAAAGAGGTTGAAGCGACGCTGATGGAACTGCGTGCCCAGCTCAATCAGGCGCGCGCGGAGAGCAAACTGGCGCAGGTGACTCTGGCCCGTCAGCAGCAGCTGGCGCAGCGCCAGCTGGTCTCGCGACAGGACCTTGATACCGCGGCCACCGATCTGGCGGTGAAACAAGCGCAGATCGGCACTATTGAAGCGCAAATTAAGCGTAACCAGGCGACGCTCGACACCGCGAAGACCAACCTCGACTACACGCGGATCCTGGCGCCGATGGCTGGCGAAGTGACGCAAATTACCACCCTGCAGGGACAGACGGTGATCGCCGCCCAGCAGGCGCCGAACATTCTGACGCTGGCGGATCTCAGCACCATGCTGGTCAAAGCGCAGGTCTCTGAAGCGGATGTCATCCACCTCAGACCGGGGCAAAAGGCGTGGTTTACCGTGCTGGGGGATCCGCTGACTCGCTATGAAGGCACGCTGAAAGACATTTTGCCGACGCCGGAAAAAGTCAATGACGCCATCTTCTACTATGCCCGCTTCGAGGTGCCGAATCCGCAGGGCATCCTGCGTCTCGACATGACCGCGCAGGTGCATATCCAGCTGGCCGAGGTGAAAAACGTGATTACCATCCCGCTGAGCGCCCTGGGTGACGCGGTGGGTGATAACCGCTATCACGTCCGGTTGTTGCGCACCGGCGAGGTAAAAGAGCGTGAGGTTGCCATTGGCGCCCGCAACGATACCGACGTCGCGGTGGTGCAGGGGCTGGATGAGGGAGATGAAGTGATCGTCGGCGAGAGCGCGAGCGGGGCGGCAAAATGACGGCGCTGCTTGAGCTGCGTGATATTCGTCGCAGCTACCCTTCCGGCGACGGCAGCGTTGAGGTACTGAAGGGGATCACCCTCAGCATCAATGCGGGGGAGATGGTGGCGATCGTGGGTGCCTCCGGCTCGGGCAAATCGACGCTGATGAATATTCTCGGCTGTCTCGACAAACCGACCAGCGGCACCTACCGGGTGGCGGGAACCGATATCGCGCAGTTGAATGGCGATGCGCTGGCTCGGCTGCGGCGGGAACACTTTGGTTTTATCTTTCAACGCTACCACTTGCTGTCACATCTTACCGCCGCGCAGAACGTTGAAGTGCCTGCGGTGTATGCCGGCAGCGAGCGACGGGCACGCCTGGCGCGCGCCCATGATCTGCTGGTGCGTCTGGGGCTTGGCGATCGGGCTGACTATCAGCCGTCGCAACTGTCCGGCGGCCAGCAGCAGCGGGTGAGTATCGCCCGTGCGCTGATGAACGGCGGGGAAGTGATTCTGGCGGATGAACCGACCGGCGCGCTGGACAGCCATTCCGGCGAAGAGGTGATGGCGATCCTGCATCAGCTCAAAGCTCAGGGCCATACGGTCATCATTGTCACCCACGATCCGCAGGTCGCGGCCCAGGCGGAACGGATCATTGAGATCCGCGATGGCGAGATCGTCCGCAATCCGCCCGGCAGCCGCCAGGGCGGTGGGCTGCGCGCCCGTCAGCAGCCGGAACCCTCGGCGTGGCGTCAGTTTACCAGTGGCTTTCGCGAAGCGCTGGTTATGGCGTGGCGGGCGATGGCGGCGAATAAAATGCGTACCCTGCTGACTATGCTCGGCATTATTATCGGCATTGCGTCGGTGGTATCGATCGTGGTGGTCGGTGATGCTGCCAAACAGATGGTGCTGGCGGATATTCGCGCCATCGGCACCAATACCATCGATGTCTATCCCGGAAAGGATTTTGGCGATGACGACCCGCGTTATCAGCAGGCGCTGAAGTATGACGATTTGCTGGCGATCCAGAAACAGCCATGGGTGCGTTCCGCCACGCCGGCGGTATCGAAAAGCCTGCGCCTGCGCGCCAACAATATTGACGTTGCCGCCAGCGCGGAGGGGGTCGGGCCGCAGTACTTTAATGTTTACGGCATGACCTTCAGCGAAGGCAATACCTTTAATGAACTGCAGCTCAACAGTCGGGCGCAGGTGGTAGTGCTCGACAGCAATACCCGTCGCCAGCTGTTTCCCAATAAAGCGAAAGTGGTGGGCGAGGTGATTCTGGTGGGCAATATGCCGGCCACGGTGATCGGCGTCGCGGATGAAAAACAGTCAATGTTTGGCAGCAGTAAAATTCTCCGCGTCTGGTTGCCTTACACCACCATGGCGGGAAGAGTGATGGGCCAGTCGTGGCTGAACTCCATTACGGTACGCGTTCATGAAGGTTATGACAGTGAAACCGCGGAGAAACAGCTGCTGCGTCTACTGGAGCTGCGGCATGGTAAAAAAGATGTATTCACCTGGAATATGGACAGCATCTTGAAAACCGCAGAAAGGACCACACATACCTTACAGCTGTTCCTGACATTGGTGGCGGTGATTGCCCTGGTGGTTGGCGGTATTGGTGTAATGAATATTATGCTGGTGTCGGTGACCGAACGGACGCGCGAAATCGGCATCCGCATGGCGGTTGGCGCGCGGGCCAGCGATGTACTGCAGCAGTTTCTCATCGAAGCGGTGCTGGTTTGCCTGGTCGGTGGCGCGCTGGGGGTCACGTTATCGCTGATGATCGCATTTATTCTGCAGCTGTTTCTGCCCGGCTGGGAGATCGGTTTTTCCCCGCTGGCTCTGCTAACGGCTTTTCTCTGTTCGACGTTGACCGGGGTGCTGTTTGGTTGGCTGCCAGCGCGCAACGCGGCACGGCTCGATCCGGTGGATGCGCTGGCACGCGAATAGAAATAAAAATGCCAGTCAGAAGGACTGGCATTTTATTAGCAGGATGTACACAATGAAGCAAAAGAGTTATGCAGCCGTTTCCGCTTCCACAGGGACGATCACGCTGGCGTGGTTGCCTTTTGGCCCCTGGTGAACATCAAACCGAACGGCTTGTCCGGCTTTTAGCGTTCTGTAACCATCCATCTGGATGGTGGAGTAATGGGCGAAAATGTCTTCGCCGCCGCCCTCAGGGCAGATAAAACCGAACCCTTTGGCATTGTTGAACCACTTAACAGTACCCATTTCCATACTTCGACATCCTTCGTAAATCTTTATAAGTAAGATGGAATGAACCGGTGGTGGAGTGACGAGTTGTTCAATTGCTCGCCAACTCTCGCCACTACAATTTAGAGAAATACGAAAACGCGTCAAGCGATTGAGGAGGGGGAACGGCGAAAAATGCGTCAAAATTTGAAGCAGTTAACGCTATTGCCGGGGAATGTGACAGCCGTCGCGGATAGAAGCGATAGATGATAGTTATCTATGATCTGTTGTAGATTTGTGATGAGCATAACCTCTGGTCATCGACAGGCCTCCGCCTGTTGGCAACAGCAACCGATGATGAACACTGACGATGAGTAAGAGAGATTGGCTGGACTTCGAGCACCTGGTTGACGACGAAGTTCGTGATGCGATTAAACCGCCATCTATGTATAAAGTGATATTGGTCAATGATGACTACACTCCAATGGAGTTTGTTATTGACGTGTTACAAAAATTCTTTTCTTATGATGTTGAACGTGCAACGCAACTGATGCTCACGGTTCACTATGAAGGTAAGGCGATTTGTGGCGTGTTTACCGCGGAAGTGGCGGAGACCAAAGTCGCTATGGTGAATCAGTACGCGAGGGAGAACGAGCATCCATTGCTGTGTACGCTGGAAAAAGCCTGAATACAGGCATGAAAATTGGGGGAGGTGCCTATGCTCAATCAAGAACTGGAACTCAGTTTAAATATGGCTTTCGCCAGAGCGCGCGAGCACCGTCATGAGTTTATGACCGTCGAGCACTTGCTGCTGGCTCTGCTAAGCAACCCCTCGGCCCGTGAGGCCCTGGAAGCGTGTTCAGTGGACCTGGTGGCATTGCGTCAGGAACTTGAAGCCTTCATCGAACAAACCACACCCGTCCTGCCAGCCACGGAAGAAGAGCGCGACACCCAGCCGACGCTGAGCTTCCAGCGTGTGCTGCAGCGCGCCGTCTTCCACGTGCAATCTTCTGGCCGCAGCGAAGTGACCGGCGCCAACGTACTGGTGGCCATTTTCAGCGAGCAGGAGTCGCAGGCCGCTTACCTGCTGCGTAAACATGAAGTCAGCCGACTCGATGTGGTGAACTTCATTTCTCATGGTACACGCAAAGACGAGCCGAGCCAGTCTTCCGATAACAGCGGAAGCCAGCCTGGCAATGAAGAGCAAGCCGGCGGGGAGGAACGTATGGAAAACTTCACCACCAACCTCAATCAGCTTGCTCGCGTCGGCGGCATTGATCCCCTGATCGGCCGTGAAAAAGAGCTGGAGCGTGCGATTCAGGTCCTGTGCCGTCGCCGTAAAAATAACCCATTGCTGGTGGGTGAATCCGGCGTCGGTAAAACTGCGATCGCCGAAGGCCTTGCCTGGCGCATTGTGCAGGGCGATGTGCCGGAAGTGATGGCCGACTGCACCATCTACTCGCTCGACATTGGCTCTTTGCTGGCAGGGACCAAATATCGTGGCGATTTTGAAAAACGTTTCAAAGCGTTGCTCAAACAGCTGGAGCAGGATACCAACAGCATCCTGTTTATTGATGAAATCCACACCATTATCGGTGCGGGGGCGGCTTCTGGCGGCCAGGTCGATGCGGCTAACCTGATTAAACCGCTGCTTTCCAGCGGCAAGATCCGGGTGATCGGCTCCACCACCTACCAGGAGTTCAGCAACATCTTTGAGAAAGATCGTGCGCTGGCCCGTCGTTTCCAGAAGATCGATATCACCGAACCGTCGGTGGAAGAGACGGTGCAGATTATCAACGGCCTGAAGCCGAAGTACGAAGCGCACCATGACGTGCGTTATACCGCTAAGGCGGTGCGTGCGGCGGTTGAGCTGGCGGTAAAATACATTAACGATCGTCATCTGCCGGATAAGGCAATTGACGTCATTGACGAAGCGGGCGCGCGGGCGCGCTTAATGCCGGTCAGCAAGCGTAAGAAAACGGTCAATGTGGCGGATATCGAGTCAGTGGTGGCGCGGATTGCGCGGATCCCTGAGAAGAGCGTCTCCCAGAGCGATCGCGATACGCTGAAAAACCTTGGCGACCGTCTGAAAATGCTGGTCTTCGGTCAGGATAAAGCCATTGAGGCGCTGACCGAAGCCATCAAAATGGCGCGCGCCGGGCTGGGCCATGAGCACAAGCCGGTTGGGTCATTCCTGTTCGCCGGGCCTACCGGGGTCGGGAAAACCGAAGTGACCGTGCAGCTGGCGAAGGCGCTGGGTATTGAGCTGCTGCGTTTTGACATGTCCGAATATATGGAACGTCATACCGTCAGCCGTTTAATCGGGGCGCCTCCGGGCTACGTTGGCTTCGATCAGGGCGGGCTGCTGACCGATGCGGTGATTAAACATCCGCACGCGGTGCTGCTGCTTGATGAGATCGAAAAAGCGCATCCGGATGTGTTCAACCTGCTGCTGCAGGTGATGGATAACGGTACGCTGACCGATAACAACGGGCGTAAAGCGGACTTCCGCAACGTGGTGCTGGTGATGACCACTAACGCCGGGGTGCGGGAAACTGAGCGTAAATCGATTGGCCTTATTCAGCAGGACAACAGTCCGGATGCAATGGATGAGATCAAGAAGATCTTTACGCCGGAGTTCCGTAACCGCCTCGACAACATTATCTGGTTCGATCATCTCTCTACCACGGTGATCCATCAGGTTGTCGACAAGTTTATCGTCGAGCTGCAGGTCCAGCTGGACCAGAAAGGCGTCTCCCTGGAAGTCAGTCAGGAAGCGCGCGACTGGCTGGCGGAGAAAGGTTACGACCGGGCGATGGGTGCACGTCCAATGGGACGCGTCATTCAGGACAACCTGAAAAAGCCGCTGGCGAACGAGCTGCTGTTCGGCTCGCTGGTCGATGGTGGCCAGGTGACAGTGTCTCTGGACAGCGCGAAGAATGCGCTGACCTACGATTTCCAGAGCGCGCAGAAGCACAAACCGGAAGCCGCCCACTAAAGCGATGTCTTCAACGTAAAAACCGGCCCTGGGCCGGTTTTTTTTTGCCGGCGGCAGATATGAAAAGACCGGGAATTATCCCGGCCTTCAGCATCTGACGCCTTAAGGGCGAAAACAATCAGCGACTACGGAAGACAATGCGGCCTTTGCTCAGGTCGTACGGGGTCAGCTCAACAGTCACTTTGTCGCCCGTCAGAATGCGGATGTAGTTTTTACGCATTTTACCGGAAATATGCGCAGTTACCACGTGACCGTTTTCCAGTTCTACGCGGAACATAGTGTTAGGCAACGTTTCAAGTACGGTGCCCTGCATTTCAATATTGTCTTCTTTGGCCATCTAGTCCTCTGGGGTATCACTACCGTAGTTTTGAACCGGCAAGATAATGCCGAAGTTCATCATGTAAGTAAAGTTTTACGTATCTACCCTGAATCATTCGCCTTGCCGCAAGGTGCGCAGTCAGCACACCGGCAACGGATATATGACGGGTATGAATCGCCGAAGTAGTTTTGGCGCATTGCCCGGAACACACACGGCTATGCCGCGTGACAGGCGCAAACGTAAAGGGGAGTGACAGAACGATGGGCGTTATCTGACTCTTATTATTCCCAAACGGCGGCGGGGCAACAGGCAGAAGCTACTCTACCGCGCAATTATACCATCCTGACGCAAAATGTGCTGAAAACATTTTATTGCGCGCCCGGAAATAGCACCCGCGGCACCCAAAATAGCTCGGGCAGGCGGTAGCCGCGTAATACTGACAGGTAGTCAAGATAATCGCGGCGGGGAATATCCACCGCGCCTAATGAGGCGGTATGGTTGTTCAGTACCTGGCAGTCGATTAATTTACCACCACTCTGCGTAAAAGCCTGACAGAATACCAGCAGCGCGGTTTTGGAGGCATTTTCAGCCCGGCTGAACATCGATTCGCCGCAAAACAGCGCCCCCTGCGCCACGCCGTACATTCCACCTACCAGCGTATTCTCTTGCCAGACTTCAATGGAATGGGCATGGCCCAGCTCATGGAGTTGGTGATAGGCGCGAACGATACTGCTGGTTATCCAGGTGCCTTCGTCACGATCGCTGGCGCAGCCTTCAATGACCTCACCAAAGGCATGATTCAGCGTGACGCGATAAGGCGAACTCTGATGAAAACGCTTCATGCTGCGGCTGAGATGAAACTGTTCCGGCCAGAGCACCGCCCGGGGATCGGGCGACCACCAGAGGATCGGGTCGCCAGGAGAAAACCATGGAAAAATACCGCGCTGATAGGCCATCAGCAGACGTGCCGGGCTCAGATCGCCGCCGAGCGCCAGCAGGCCGTTAGGTTCACGCAGGGCGCCTTCCGGGGAAGGGAAGGCGATAGAATGCCGGGAGAGCTGAACCAGACGCATTTTAACCTCAATACGCATCAGCAAAAATTAGATAATAGCCTACAGACGCTGTTTAAACTGGAAGTACCGGCCCTGTTTAGCGAGCAGATCCGCGTGACTACCTTGCTCAATTATCTGGCCGTTGTCCATGACTATTATCTGATTAAAACGCGCCAGGCCCCGCAGGCGGTGAGTCACCACCAGCACGGTTTTCTCGCGCATCACTTCCGCCAGAAGATGCAGGATCTGGCTTTCGGTGGCCGCATCCAGGCCTTCTGTCGGCTCATCGAGCAGCATCAGCGGCGCATCGTGGAGCAGTGCGCGGGCAATCGCCAGCCGGCGCAGTTCGCCGCCGGATAGCTGGCGCCCGCCTTCCCCCAGCCAGCTGTTCAGTCCGCCATCTTCCAGCAGTTTTTCCAGCCCCACTTTCTCGAGGATCGCGCAGAGCGCGGTATCGTCAGCGTCTGGCGCCGCCAGCAGCAGGTTGTCGCGCAGCGTAGCGCTGAACAGGTGCACGCGCTGCGGCACCACGCTCATCGTCTGGCGCAGGGTGGCTTCGCTGAGCTGGGACAGCGGCTGGTCGTTGAGCAAAATCTCTCCCTGCGTTGGATCCCAGGCCCGGGTGAGGAGTTGCAACAGCGTCGACTTTCCGCAGCCGGTCCGGCCAAGAATGGCGATATGCTCTCCGGCGGCAATCTGCAGGGAGATATTCTCCAGGGCGGGGGAGGGCTGGTGCGGATAGCGGAAGGTAACCTGCCTGAAGGTTAAGGCCACCTGCGCAGGCACGCTGGCTTCACCCTCGACGAAAGTGACCTCCGGCTGCTGGTCGGTGATCTGCGAAATCCGTCGTGCGGAGGCGATCACCTGACCTAAATGCTGGAAAGCGCCAGTGACTGGCGCCAGGGCTTCGAAGGCCGCCAGGGCGCAGAAAACAAACAGCGCGATCAGCGCCCCTGGCTGGCTGTTACCCCCGATGCCGGCGGACGCCAGCCAGAGCATGGCCACCACGGCGATGCCGCCGATTAACAGCATTACTGCCTGCGAAAGCGCGGTCAGCTCGGCCTGACGGCGCTGTGCGTCCTGCCAGCTGAGCTCGGTCTTTTCCATTTGCGCGCGGTAGCGGTCGCTGGCGTTAAACACCATCAGCTCTGCCTGGCCCTGCAGCCAGGCAGTGAGCTGTTGGCGATACTGGCCGCGCAACTGCGTCATACTTTCGCCGGCTGGTTTACCTGCGCGATAGAACAGCGGCGGCATAACCAGCAGGGTGACCAGCATGATGCCGCCGAGCGTCAGCGCAAGGGTAACGTCGAGCAGGCTTAATCCGCAGGTGACCACTACAATCACCACCAGCGCGCCGACCAGCGGTGAAATCACCCGCAGGTAGAGATGATCCAGGGTATCGACATCGGCCACCACCCGGTTGAGCAGTTCACCCTGGCGAAAGCGCGCCAGCCCCGCGGGAGAGAGGGGGAGTAGTTTGCTGAAGGTGAAGACGCGCAGGTGCTGCAGCACGCGGAAGGTCGCGTCATGACTGACCAGACGCTCGAAGTAGCGCCCGGCGGTACGGATAATCGCCGCGCCGCGGACGCCCGCGGCAGGCAGCATATAGTTAAAACTGTAGATCCCGGCGACACCCACCACCGCTGAGGCGGAGAGGAACCAGCCGGAGAGCGTCAGCAGGCCGATGCTGGCCAGCAGAGTCACGATGGCCAGCACGACGCCGAGCAGCAGCATCCATTTATGGCGTTTATAGAGCGCCAGATAGGGTAAAAGTGCGCGCATTTAAATCTCCTCCTGACGATGGGCCAGCAGCGCCGAGAAGACCCCACCGGCACGGGCCAGCGTGGCGTAGTCGCCTTGTTCGATAATCTGTCCGTCCTGCATGACCCAGACGGCATCCCAGTCAGCCAGTCCCTCGAGCTGGTGGGTGACCAGCAGCGTGGTTTGCTCGGTGGAGGCATGGGTCAGGGCCTGCATCACCCGCTGTTCGCTATGGGCGTCGAGGCTGGCGGCGGGTTCATCCAGCAACAGCAGGCGGCAGGGCACCAACAGCGCGCGAGCAACCGCGATACGCTGCGCCTGACCTACCGACAGACGACCCGCCTGATCGCCCACGGCGGTATGGATCCCGTCCGGCAACAGGGCGATAAACTCACTGACCCAGGCCTTGTCCAGCGCCAGTCGAAGCTGGGCATCGCTGGCTTCGGGCCATGCCAGCAGCACATTTTCCCGCAGCGTGGCGGCAGGTAGTTGAGGATTCTGTCCCACCCAGCTTAACAGGCGGCGCCAGCGATCGGCATCCAGTTCGCGCAGCTCTGCGCCGTTCACCTTCAGCGAGCCCTCGTAGGGCAAAAAGCCGAGCAGTGTGTTCAGCAGCGAACTTTTCCCGGAGCCGCTCTGACCCACCAGCACAACGCGTGCGCCAGCAGGCAGTGAAAAGTTAAGCGGCCCGGCCAGGACTTTACCTTCCGGAGATTTGATCACCAGATCGCGCGCTTCCACGCCAATCAGATCGTTATCATTTAAGGTTTTTTCGCCGCGCTCCAGCTGGGTCAATGGGGTTTCCATAAACGTTTTCAGGCTGTCTGCGGCGCCCACGGCCTGGGCTTTGGCATGGTAGAAAGTGCCCAGGTCACGTAACGGCTGGAAAAATTCCGGCGCGAGGATCAGCGTCAGGAAGCCTGCCATCAGCGTGACGCCCGCGCCATAGTGGCCGAAGTTCAGCTCGCCAAGGTAAGAGAAGCCAAAATAGACCGCCACCAGCGCAATGGAGAGGGAGGTGAAAAACTCCAGCACCCCGGAGGAGAGGAAGGCCAGACGCAGGACTTCCATGGTGCGTTGGCGAAAATCCTGCGAGGCGTCGCGAATATTATCGATTTCTGCCTGACCGCGGTGAAAAATACGCAGGGTTTCCATGCCGCGCAGGCGATCGAGGAAATGGCCGCTCAGGCGGGCCAGCGCCTGGAAGTTACGCCGGTTGGCATCGGCGGCACCCATCCCGACCAGCGCCATGAAAAGCGGGATCAGCGGGGCGGTGCCGAGGAGGATCAATGCGGCGGCCCAGTTAATCGGGAAAATAGTGATAACGATCAGCAGCGGCACGCAGGCCGCCAGCGTCATCTGGGGCAGGTAGCGCGCATAATAATCGTGCATATCATCGATCTGCTCAAGGATAAGCGTTGCCCAACTGCCGGCCGGTTTGCCCTGGATCCAGGCGGGGCCCGCCTGCTGGAGGCGGTCGAGAACCTGACGGCGAATTTCATAGCGGATATGCTGCCCGGCCTGAAAACCAACCCGCTCACGCAGCCAGACCACCCAGGCGCGCAGCACAAAGACCAGTACCAGCAGCGTCAGCGGCAGCAGCAGGGCGGTTGCCGGAATATTTTCCATCACCATCCGGTGCAGGATCCGCGCCAGGAACCAGGCCTGCGCGACGATCAGCAGACCGCTTGCCACGCCAAGCAGGCGGGAAATCATCAACCAGCGACGGGAGATAATACTTTGCTGTTTTAACCAGCGGGTTAACTCTTGTTGACGGGTTTTATTCATTGCGCGCTTTGCAGGTATCGTTATGGGAATATTGGGCACGGCAATGTTACATCGCGGCAAAAATAAAGGCGACTTTTCGTCGCCTTCTTTACCTTTGTTACTGACTTGTAAAGATTATTTGCAAGCGTCGGCCAAACCGTCCAGGTAACGCTCGGCGTCCAGCGCCGCCATGCAGCCGGTGCCAGCGGAGGTGATCGCCTGACGATAGATATGGTCCATGACATCGCCAGCGGCAAATACGCCCGGGATACTGGTTTGCGTGGCGTTGCCGTGGATCCCGGACTGCACTTTGATATAGCCGTTTTCCAGTTCCAGCTGACCTTCAAAGATGGCGGTGTTCGGGCTGTGGCCAATGGCAACGAACAAGCCTGCCACTTCCAGAGACTCGACGTTGTCGCTGTTTTTGGTATCGCGCAGGCGCAGGCCGCTGACGCCCATCTGGTCGCCGGTCACCTCTTCGAGGGTGCGGTCGGTATGCAGCACGATGTTGCCGCTCGCCACTTTATCCATCAGACGTTTGATGAGGATTTTTTCCGCGCGGAAGGCGTCGCGGCGGTGGATCAGATGCACCTCAGAGGCAATATTGGACAGATACAGAGCCTCTTCAACCGCGGTGTTACCGCCGCCGATCACCGCCACTTTCTGATTGCGATAGAAGAATCCGTCACAGGTGGCGCAAGCTGAAACGCCACGGCCTTTAAACGCCTCTTCCGATGGCAGACCGAGGTAGCGCGCCGATGCGCCGGTGGCAATGATCAGCGCATCACAGGTGTACTCACCGCTATCGCCTGTCAGACGGAACGGACGGTTTTGCAGATCGACGCGGCTAATGTGGTCGAAAATAATTTCCGTTTCAAATTTCGCGGCATGTTCGTGCATGCGCTCCATCAGCAGCGGGCCGGTGAGATCGTTAGGATCGCCCGGCCAGTTTTCCACTTCCGTCGTGGTGGTCAGCTGACCGCCTTTTTCCATCCCGGTGATCAGCACCGGCTGCAGGTTGGCGCGTGCGGCATAGACCGCCGCGGTGTATCCCGCAGGTCCAGAACCAAGGATAAGCAGTTTACTGTGTTTGGCTGTGCCCATGAGATCCCCATAATAATTGGCATACATTGGGCAGAGATTGTAGGGAATTTGTTGTCGTAAAAAAAGAGCGCAGCGATTTTGTTAACGATGTGTGCAATAGAAGCGACCGATGAATTGGTGATTTTACCGGCAAAGAATATAACTATTTCTACTGTCAGCGGGACAATTATAAGACGAAAAAATGAGAATCAACCAGGGGGGATGATGAATATCTGGCATCTTGTACTAAAAATCGATGTTTTGCTTTGACAATCCCCTGTGCTTTTGCGAAAACATTCATGGAAGAAGAAAAGCAGTATTTAGCGTGCGGCGAATTTTCATGCACGCAAATGCCATTTTTATCCGGGTTAACGAAATCTACGCATGGTGTGGACAGACGCCATGCGTGATGTCGGTGACTGCCGTCAGGCAACGGGCTTCTCACGTACCCCTGGGTTACCCATTGTCGTACGGGTAATAACAGGATGGGCTCTGGCAGTGAAGGCACAGAGCCGGAACAGGAGTAGGGAAGGAATACAGAGAGACAATAATAATGGTAGATAGCAAGAAGCGCCCTGGCAAAGATCTCGACCGCATTGATCGTAACATCCTGAATGAATTGCAAAAAGATGGGCGAATTTCTAACGTCGAGCTTTCTAAACGGGTGGGACTTTCTCCGACGCCTTGCCTTGAGCGCGTGCGTCGTCTTGAAAGACAGGGTTTTATTCAGGGCTATACGGCGCTGCTCAACCCGCATTATCTGGATGCATCACTTCTGGTATTTGTTGAGATTACTCTGAATCGTGGCGCACCGGATGTGTTTGAGCAATTTAACGCCGCAGTGCAAAAACTTGAAGAAATTCAAGAGTGTCATCTGGTTTCCGGTGATTTCGACTACCTGTTGAAAACCCGCGTACCGGATATGTCAGCGTATCGTAAATTACTGGGCGAGACCTTGCTGCGCCTGCCGGGCGTAAACGACACCCGTACCTACGTGGTGATGGAAGAAGTCAAGCAAAGTAATCGTCTGGTTATTAAGACGCGCTAACACGGAACAGGTGCAAAATCGACGTAGTTTGATTACACTCCTGTTAATCCATACAGCAACAGTGCCGGGGAGACCCGGCGCTGTTGTCCGTTTTAGCAGCAGGCAGGAAACAGCCTGATACCTGGAGAGCCTTTCTTGAGCCAGGAATACACCGAAGACAAAGAAGTCAAACTAACCAAACTCAGCAGCGGGCGCCGACTCCTTGAGGCGATGCTCATCCTTTGCTCCCTCTTCGCCATCTGGCTGATGGCGGCACTACTGAGCTTTAACCCCTCGGATCCAAGCTGGTCGCAGACGGCGTGGCATGAGCCTATTCATAATTTAGGCGGCGCCCCTGGAGCCTGGCTTGCCGATACCCTCTTTTTCATTTTTGGCGTCATGGCCTACACCATCCCGGTCATCATTATTGGCGGATGCTGGTTTGCCTGGCGGCATCAGGAAAACGACGAATACATTGATTATTTCGCCGTTTCCCTGCGCCTCATTGGCGCGTTAGCCCTGATCCTGACCTCCTGTGGTCTGGCAGCCATTAACGCCGATGATATCTGGTACTTTGCCTCGGGCGGAGTGATCGGCAGCCTGCTGAGCACCACGCTGCAACCGCTGCTGCACAGCAGCGGCGGCACCATCGCCCTGTTATGCATCTGGGCGGCCGGCCTGACGCTGTTCACCGGTTGGTCGTGGGTCAGCATTGCGGAAAAATTGGGCGGCGGGATCCTGTCGGTACTCACCTTTGCCAGCAACCGTACCCGTCGCGATGATACCTGGGTCGATGAAGGCGAATACGAAGACGACGATGAAGAGTACGACGACGAAGAGGCGGCAACCCCTCAGGAGTCGCGTCGTGCCCGTATTTTACGCAGCGCGCTGGCGCGACGTAAGCGTCTGGCCGAGAAGTTTACCAACCCCATGGGGCGTAAAACCGACGCGGCGCTTTTCTCCGGCAAACGGATGGATGACGGTGAAGAGGCGGTGCAATACAGCGCCAGCGGTGCGCCTGTCGCCGCCGACGATGTCCTGTTTTCCGGCGCCAGCGCGGCACGTCCCACAGAGGATGATGTGCTGTTCTCCGGCGCCAGCGCCGCGCGCCCTGGCGATTTCGACCCTTACGATCCGTTGCTGAATGGTCATAGTATCGCTGAGCCCGTGGGTGCAGCAGCGGCGGCCACTGCCGCGCCACAGGCGTGGGCTGAATCCGCGGCTGGCCATCAGGGCGCTGCGCCTGCTTATCAGCCGGAAGCGGGTTACCCGCCGCAGGCGTACCAGCCAGAGCCGGCGCCGTATCAGCAGCCGGCTTATGCTTCGCATGCTGCTCAGCCTGCGCCGCAGGCGTATCAGCCAGAGCCGGCGCCGTATCAGCAGCCGACTTACGATCCGTATGCCGCTCAGCCGGCGCCGCAGGCGTACCAGCCAGAGTCGGCGCCGTATCAGCAGCCGGCTTATGCTCCGCATGCCGGTCAGCCGGCGCCGCAGGCGTATCAGCCAGAGCCGGCGCCGTATCAGCAGCCGACTTACGATCCGTATGCCGCTCAGCCTGCGCCGCAAGCGTATCAGCCAGAGCCGGCGCCGTATCAGCAGCCGACTTACGATCCGTATGCCGCTCAGCCTGCGCCGCAAGGGTATCAGCCAGAGCCGGCGCCATATCAGCAGCCGACTTACGATCCGTATGCCGCTCAGCCTGCGCCGCAAGCGTATCAGCCAGAGCCGGCGCCGTATCAGCAGCCGACTTACGATCCGCATGCCGCTCAGCCTGCGCCGCAGGCGTATCAGCCGCAAAGCGCGCCAGTGCCGTTACCGGAGCCAGAACCAGAGGTTGCGCCGGAAGAGGTGAAACGTCCACCGCTCTATTACTTCGAAGAAGTCGAAGAGAAGCGGGCACGTGAACGCGAGCTGCTGGCCTCCTGGTATCAGCCAATTCCGGAGCCGGAAAGTCCGATTGCCACTAAACCGCTGACGCCGCCAGCCTCCTCGTCCAAACCGCCAGTGGAGACAACCGTGGTCTCTGCGGTCGCGGCAGGGGTGCATCAGGCAACGGCCGCCAGCGGCGGCGCGGCGGCAACCTCGGCGACAGCCGCATCCGCTGCGGCTGCGCCATTGTTCAGCCCGGCATCCAGCGGACCGCGGGTCCAGGTGAAAGAAGGTATTGGTCCAAAACTACCGCGACCAAACCGCGTTCGTGTCCCGACGCGTCGGGAGCTGGCCTCTTACGGCATCAAGCTACCGTCGCAACGGGAGGCGGAACAGCGTGCGCGGCAGGCGGAGCGCGACCCCCATTATGACGATGAGCTGCTCTCGGATGAGGAAGCGGATGCTATGGAGCAGGATGAACTGGCTCGCCAGTTCGCCGCCACCCAGCAGCAGCGCTATCGCCATCGCTGGGAAGACGATAACGCGACTGATGACGATGACGCCGACACTGCGGCGGAAGCGGAGCTGGCGCGCCAGTTTGCCGCCACCCAGCAGCAGCGCTACGCCGCTGAGCAGCCGCCGGGCGCTAATCCGTTCTCGCCGGCGGATTATGAATTCTCGCCGATGAAAACGCTGGTCAATGAGGGGCCGAGCGAGCCGCTGTTTACGCCGACGCCGGAAGTCCAGCCGCAACAACCGGCCCTGCACTATCAACAACCGGCCGCCGCTCCGCAGCAGGGTTATCAACCTGCGCAGCACCAGCCGGTACACCCTCAGCCAGTGCCGCCGCAGCCTTACCAGACTGCACCGCAGCCCGTGCAGCAGCAACAGCCGGTTGCCCCGCAGGGGCATCAGCCTGCCGCGCCAGCGCCGCAGGAGAGCCTGATCCACCCGCTGCTGATGCGTAATGGCGATAGCCGTCCGCTGCAAAGACCGACCACGCCGTTGCCGTCGCTGGATCTGCTCACGCCGCCGCCCAGTGAAGTCGAGCCGGTGGATACCTTTGCTCTCGAGCAGATGGCGCGACTGGTGGAAGCGCGACTCGCCGATTTCCGCATTAAAGCGGATGTGGTGAACTACTCGCCGGGGCCGGTGATCACCCGCTTCGAACTGAATCTGGCGCCTGGCGTTAAAGCGGCGCGAATCTCTAACCTGTCACGCGATCTGGCGCGTTCGCTGTCGACGGTTGCCGTGCGCGTGGTGGAAGTGATCCCGGGTAAACCGTATGTCGGTCTTGAGCTGCCGAATAAAAAGCGTCAGACCGTCTATCTGCGTGAAGTGCTCGACAACGCCAAGTTCCGCGATAACCCATCGCCGCTGACCGTGGTGCTGGGTAAAGATATCGCTGGCGACCCGGTGGTAGCCGACCTGGCGAAAATGCCGCACCTGCTGGTTGCCGGTACTACCGGTTCCGGTAAGTCAGTCGGTGTGAACGCCATGATCCTCAGCATGCTCTACAAAGCGCAGCCGGAAGATGTGCGTTTCATCATGATCGACCCGAAAATGCTCGAGCTGTCGGTCTACGAAGGTATTCCGCATCTGCTGACGGAAGTGGTCACCGACATGAAAGACGCCGCCAATGCGCTGCGCTGGAGCGTCAACGAGATGGAGCGCCGCTACAAGCTGATGTCAGCGCTGGGCGTGCGTAACCTGGCGGGCTATAACGAGAAGATCGCTGAGGCCGCGCGCATGGGGCGTCCGATTCCGGATCCGTACTGGAAGCCGGGCGACAGCATGGATGCCGTACATCCGGTGCTGGAAAAACTGCCGTATATCGTGGTGCTGGTGGACGAGTTCGCCGACCTGATGATGACCGTCGGCAAGAAGGTGGAAGAGCTGATTGCCCGTCTGGCGCAAAAAGCGCGTGCGGCGGGGATCCACCTGGTGCTGGCGACGCAGCGTCCGTCGGTAGATGTTATTACCGGCCTGATTAAGGCCAACATTCCGACGCGCATCGCCTTTACCGTGTCGAGTAAAATTGACTCGCGTACCATTCTCGATCAGGGCGGCGCGGAATCGCTGCTGGGTATGGGGGATATGCTTTACTCCGGACCGAACTCTACCACGCCGGTGCGCGTCCACGGGGCATTTGTACGCGACCAGGAAGTCCACGCTGTGGTTCAGGACTGGAAAGCCCGCGGCCGTCCGCAGTACGTCGATGGTATTACCTCCGACAGCGAAAGCGAAGGCGGCGGCGGTGGTTTCGACGGTGGTGAAGAGCTGGACCCGCTGTTCGATCAAGCGGTCAGTTTTGTGACTGAGAAGCGCAAAGCGTCGATTTCCGGGGTCCAGCGTCAGTTCCGCATTGGCTATAACCGTGCAGCACGCATTATCGAACAGATGGAAGCGCAGGGGATCGTCAGCGAACAGGGCCATAACGGTAACCGCGAAGTGCTGGCGCCGCCGCCCTTTGAATGAGTGCAAAGTTGGGTAAATAAGCGCAAAATCAGCCAATTCTTCTGTTCCGCCGCCGTCGGCGGTCCTACATTAGGGACAGAAGAGGCTCCCGCGTCGGGAGTGACGCACATTAAGGAATAACAATGAAAAAACTCGCAATCACCTGTGCATTACTGTCTGGTATGGTCGTCAGCCAGGTCTGGGCAGATGCGGCCAGTGACTTAAAAAGCCGTCTTGATAAAGTGAGCAGTTTCCATGCCAGCTTCACGCAGAAAGTCACCGACGGCAGCGGTAACGCCGTCCAGGACGGACAGGGCGACCTGTGGGTAAAACGTCCGAACCTGTTTAACTGGCATATGACCCAGCCAGATGAAAGCGTTCTTGTCTCGGATGGCAAAACGCTGTGGTTCTACAACCCGTTCGTTGAGCAGGCTACGGCGACCTGGCTGAAAGATGCTACCAGCAACACGCCGTTTATGCTGATTGCCCGCAACCAGTCCAGTGACTGGCAGCAGTACAATATCAAACAAAACGGCGATGATTTTGTGCTGACGCCGAAAAGCGGCAGCGGTAACCTGAAGCAGTTCACGATCAACGTCGGTCGGGACGGCACCATCCATCAGTTCAGCGCCGTCGAGCAGGATGACCAGCGCAGCAGCTATCAGCTGAAGTCGCAGCAGAACGGCGCCGTCGACGCATCTAAGTTCACCTTTACGCCGCCGAAAGGGGTGACGGTGGACGATCAACGTAAGTAGAGGCGAAAGTGAGCAATCTGTCGCTCGATTTTTCCGACAACGCGTTTCAACCTCTGGCCGCTCGCATGCGGCCAGAAAATTTAGCGCAGTATATTGGCCAGCAGCATCTGCTGGCGCCGGGTAAACCCCTGCCGCGGGCGATTGAAGCCGGGCATCTGCATTCAATGATCCTCTGGGGGCCGCCGGGCACCGGCAAGACCACCCTCGCGGAAGTGATTGCCCGCTACGCCAGCGCCGATGTCGAACGGATCTCGGCGGTGACCTCAGGGGTGAAAGAGATTCGCGAGGCTATTGAGCGCGCGAGGCAAAATCGCAACGCCGGCCGGCGGACCATCCTGTTTGTTGACGAAGTGCATCGCTTTAATAAAAGCCAGCAGGATGCCTTTCTGCCCCATATTGAAGACGGCACCATCACTTTTATTGGCGCGACCACCGAAAACCCCTCCTTTGAGCTTAATTCAGCGCTGCTCTCCCGCGCCCGCGTCTACTTACTGAAATCGCTGACCACCGACGATATCGAGCGGGTGCTTGACCAGGCGATGAACGATAAGTCCCGCGGCTACGGCGGGCAGGATATTATTCTGCCGGAAGAGACCCGCAAGGCCATCGCCGAACTGGTGAACGGCGACGCGAGGCGGGCGCTGAATACCCTGGAAATGATGGCTGATATGGCCGAGAGCGATGACTCGGGCAAGCGGGTGCTGAAGGCGGAACTGCTGACCGAGATCGCTGGCGAGCGCAGCGCGCGCTTTGATAACAAAGGCGACCGGTTCTACGATTTGATTTCTGCTCTGCATAAGTCGGTGCGCGGTAGCGCGCCGGATGCGGCACTTTACTGGTATGCGCGGATCATCACCGCCGGCGGCGATCCGCTGTACGTTGCCCGCCGCTGTCTGGCGATAGCCTCGGAAGATGTCGGCAACGCCGACCCACGGGCGATGCAGGTCGCCATTTCGGCGTGGGATTGCTTTACCCGCGTCGGGCCGGCGGAAGGCGAACGGGCGATTGCCCAGGCCATTGTCTATCTGGCCTGCGCGCCGAAAAGTAACGCCGTCTACACCGCCTTTAAAGCGGCGCTGTCCGACGCGCGGGATCGTCCTGACTACGACGTTCCGGTGCATCTGCGCAATGCGCCGACGAAGCTGATGAAAGAGATGGGTTACGGACAGGAGTATCGTTACGCTCATGACGAACCCAACGCCTACGCCGCCGGCGAGCAGTACTTCCCGCAGGAAATGGCGCAAACGCGCTATTATCACCCGACAAACCGGGGGCTTGAGGGCAAAATTGGCGAAAAGCTCGCCTGGCTCGCTGAACAGGATCAAAATAGCCCGATAAAACGCTACCGCTAATTGAGGCGTTGCGGTAAGGTTATTACTCTATTTCCGTGGTCGTAGTCTGCGGCCACTTTTCTTTATTTAATTCGATAAGCACAGGATAAGCATGCTCGATCCCAATCTGCTGCGTACCGAGCCAGACGCAGTCGCAGAAAAACTGGCACGCCGGGGCTTTAAGCTGGATGTAGATAAACTTCGCGCGCTTGAAGAGCGTCGTAAAGTTCTGCAGGTGCAAACGGAAAACCTGCAGGCGGAGCGTAACTCCCGATCGAAATCCATTGGCCAGGCGAAAGCGCGCGGGGAAGACATCGAGCCATTACGCCTGGAAGTGAACAAACTCGGCGAACAGTTGGATGCTGCAAAGTCCGAGCTGGAAACGCTGCTGGCGGAAATTCGCGATATCGCGCTGGCGATCCCGAATATTCCTCATGATGATGTGCCGGTTGGCCGTGACGAAAACGACAACGTTGAAGTCAGCCGCTGGGGCACGCCGCGCCAGTTCGATTTTGAAGTGCGCGATCACGTGACGCTGGGGGAAATGCACGGGGGGCTGGATTTTGCCGCCGCCGTTAAGCTGACTGGTTCGCGTTTTGTGGTGATGAAAGGCCAGCTGGCCCGTCTGCACCGCGCCCTGGCGCAGTTCATGCTGGATCTGCACACCGAACAGCATGGCTATAGCGAAAACTATGTCCCGTACCTGGTGAACCAGGACACGCTGTATGGCACCGGCCAGTTGCCGAAATTCGCTGGCGACCTGTTCCATACTCGTCCGCTGGAAGAAGAAGCCGACAGCAGCAACTACGCGCTGATCCCGACGGCGGAAGTGCCGCTGACCAACCTGGTACGCGATGAAATCATCGACGAAGACGACCTGCCGATCAAAATGACCGCCCATACGCCGTGCTTCCGCTCTGAAGCCGGTTCCTATGGTCGCGACACCCGCGGTCTGATCCGCATGCACCAGTTCGACAAAGTTGAAATGGTGCAGATCGTGCGTCCGGAAGACTCCATGGCCGCGCTGGAAGAGATGACCGGTCACGCCGAGAAAGTGCTGCAGCTGCTGGGTCTGCCGTACCGTAAGGTCGCGCTGTGCACCGGCGATATGGGCTTCAGCGCCTGCAAAACCTACGACCTGGAAGTGTGGGTTCCGGCGCAGAACACCTACCGTGAAATCTCTTCCTGCTCTAACGTCTGGGATTTCCAGGCGCGTCGTATGCAGGCCCGCTGCCGCAGCAAGTCCGACAAGAAGACTCGCCTCGTTCATACTCTGAATGGTTCTGGTCTGGCGGTAGGTCGTACCCTGGTGGCGCTGATGGAAAACTATCAGCAGGCCGATGGCCGTATTGAGATCCCGGAAATTCTGCGCCCGTATATGCGTGGCCTCGAATATATCGGGTAATTTTTTCTTCCTCTCTTTTAAAAGCGCCTGCGGGCGCTTTTTTTACGCCCTTATTGATACCGGGCAATAATCCATTCTACGAATGCAGTGATACTCCCTTTGGATTAAATCAGCATAAAAAACCAATAATATTTCAAAGCAATATATATATGACTATATAGCGCTTGTCAGTTTATTGTGAGCAACCAAAGCGAGTATCCATGAAAATTAAAGCCCCCGATGCTTTACTGGCTGCTGAGGTAAGCCGCCGTGGTCTGATGAAAACCACGGCAATAGGCGGCCTGGCGCTGGCCAGCAACGCACTAACATTACCCTTTACCCGACTGGCGCATGCCGCCGATACGCCGGCACCCGCCAACGAGAAGGTGGTCTGGAGTGCCTGTACCGTCAACTGCGGCAGCCGCTGCCCGCTGCGCATGCACGTGGTGGACGGCGCGATTAAATATGTCGAAACCGATAATACCGGTGACGATAACTATGACGGTTTGCACCAGGTCCGCGCCTGCCTGCGCGGGCGTTCGATGCGCCGCCGCGTCTATAACCCGGATCGCCTGAAGTACCCGATGAAGCGCGTTGGCAAACGCGGGGAAGGGAAATTCGAGCAAATCAGCTGGGAAGAGGCGTTCGATACTATCGCCAGCAATATGCAGCGGCTGATTAAAGAATACGGCAACGAATCCATCTATCTGAACTACGGCACCGGTACGCTCGGCGGCACGCTGACTCGTTCCTGGCCGCCAGGAAAAACGCTGATTGCCCGTCTGATGAACTGCTGCGGCGGTTATCTGAACCACTATGGCGATTACTCTTCGGCGCAGATTGCCGAGGGCCTCAATTATACCTACGGCGGCTGGGCCGACGGCAATAGCCCATCGGATATTGAAAACAGCCAGCTGGTGGTGCTGTTCGGCAATAATCCCGGCGAAACGCGGATGAGCGGCGGCGGGGTGACGTACTACCTTGAGCAGGCGCGGCAGAAATCCAATGCCCGGATGATCATTATCGATCCGCGCTATACCGACACCGGCGCCGGGCGTGAAGATGAATGGATCCCGATTCGCCCCGGCACCGATGCGGCGCTGGTATCGGGTCTGGCGTGGGTGATGATCACCGAGAATCTGGTCGATCAGCCGTTCCTCGATAAATACTGCGTGGGATACGACGAGAAAACGCTGCCCGCCGGTGCGCCAGCCAATGGTCACTACAAAGCTTACATTCTTGGCCAGGGCACGGACGGTATCGCCAAAACGCCGGAGTGGGCCTCGACGATTACCGGTATTCCGCGCGAACGCATTGTTAAACTGGCGCGCGAAATTGCCACCGCCAAACCGGCCTATATCAGCCAGGGTTGGGGGCCGCAGCGTCACGCCAACGGCGAAATCGCCACCCGGGCTATCTCGATGCTCGCTATCCTGACGGGTAACGTCGGGATCAACGGCGGCAACAGCGGCGCGCGCGAGGGCTCTTACAGCCTGCCCTTTGAGCGCATGCCGACGCTGGAGAATCCGGTTCAGACCAGTATCTCGATGTTTATGTGGACCGACGCTATCGAGCGTGGTCCGGAAATGACCGCCCTGCGCGACGGCGTTCGTGGCAAAGATAAGCTCGACGTGCCGATCAAAATGATCTGGAACTATGCGGGCAATTGCCTGATTAACCAGCATTCTGAGATCAACCGTACCCATGAGATCCTGCAGGACGACAAGAAGTGCGAGATGATCGTAGTCATCGACTGCCATATGACCTCGTCCGCGAAATACGCCGATATTCTGCTGCCGGACTGCACCGCCTCCGAGCAGATGGATTTCGCGCTGGATGCCTCCTGCGGCAACATGTCCTACGTCATCTTTGCCGATCAGGCCATCAAGCCGCGTTTCGAATGCAAAACCATCTATGAGATGACCACCGAGCTGGCAAAACGCCTCGGTGTGGAGCAGCAGTTTACCGAAGGCCGTACCCAGGAAGGCTGGATGCGCCATCTGTATGAACAGTCGCAGAAAGCGATTCCTGACCTACCAGATTTCGACACCTTCCGCCAGCAGGGCATTTATAAGCAGCGCGATCCGCAAGGACACCATGTGGCCTACAAAGCCTTCCGCGAGGATCCGCAGGCCAATCCGCTGACCACGCCGTCGGGCAAGATCGAAATCTACTCGCAGGCGCTGGCGAAAATCGCGGCTACCTGGGAACTCCCGGAAGGGGATGTTATCGATCCACTGCCGATCTACACCCCGGGCTTCGAAAACTACAACGATCCATTGACGGCGAAATACCCGCTACAGCTGACCGGCTTCCACTATAAATCGCGCGTTCACTCAACTTACGGCAACGTCGATGTACTGAAGGCCGCCTGTCGGCAGGAGATGTGGATTAACCCGATCGACGCGAAGCAACGCGGCATTGCCAACGGCGATCGCATTCGCATCTTCAACGACCGCGGAGAAGTGCATATTGAAGCGAAGGTGACGCCGCGCATGATGCCGGGCGTTGTCGCGCTGGGGGAAGGGGCCTGGTATAACCCGGACGCTTCACGGGTGGATCAGGCGGGCAGCATTAACGTGCTGACCACCCAGCGTCCGTCGCCGCTGGCGAAGGGGAACCCGTCGCATACCAACCTCGTCCAGGTTGAGAAGCTGTAAGGAGTAACCGATGACAACTCAGTATGGATTTTTTATTGATTCCGCCCGTTGCACCGGTTGCAAGACCTGCGAACTGGCCTGTAAGGATTACAAGAACCTGACCCCGGAGGTCAGCTTCCGCCGCATCTATGAGTATGCCGGTGGCGACTGGCAGGAGGATAACGGTGTCTGGAATCAGAACGTTTTTGCTTATTACCTCTCCATCGCCTGTAACCACTGCGAAGATCCGGCCTGCACCAAGGTCTGTCCGAGCGGGGCAATGCACAAGCGTGAAGATGGTTTTGTCGTGGTCAACGAAGAGGTGTGCATTGGCTGCCGTTACTGCCATATGGCCTGCCCGTACGGCGCCCCGCAGTACAACGCCGACAAGGGCCACATGACCAAGTGCGACGGTTGCCATGAGCGCGTCGCCGAGGGGAAAAAGCCAATCTGCGTCGAGTCCTGCCCGCTGCGGGCGCTTGATTTCGGGCCGATTGCCGAGCTGCGCGCTAAGCATGGCCAGCTGGCCGCGGTAGCCCCGCTGCCGTCGGCGCACTTTACCAGGCCGAGTATCGTTATTAAACCTAACGCCAATGCCCGGCCGTGTGGCGATACCACCGGTTACCTGGCAAATCCGAAGGAGGTGTGAGATGGGAAACGGATGGCATGAATGGCCGCTGATGATCTTTACTGTCTTCGGCCAGTGCGTCGCGGGCGGGTTTATCGTCATGGCCCTGGCGCTGATGACGGGCAATCTTTCTCGCGAGCAGGAGCAGCGCGTGGTTGGGAGTATGTTTGGCCTGTGGGTATTGATGGGGATCGGGTTTATCGCCTCGACAATGCACCTCGGTTCGCCGCTACGGGCCTTTAACTCGCTGAATCGCGTGGGAGCCTCGTCGCTGAGTAATGAGATAGCCAGCGGGGCGATCTTCTTCGCCGTCGGCGGGATTGGCTGGCTACTGGCCGTGTGTAAAAAACTGCCTGCCGGCCTGCGTAGCCTGTGGCTGATAGTCACCATGGTGCTGGGCGTGATCTTCGTCTGGATGATGGTGAGGGTATACAACACCATCGACACGGTGCCGACCTGGTACACCGTCTGGACGCCGCTGAGCTTCTTCCTGACGCTGTTTATCGGCGGTCCGCTGCTGGGCTACCTGCTGCTGCGCGTGGCAGGCGTTGACGGCTGGGCGCTGCGCTTGCTGCCGGTGGTCACTTTGTTGGCGCTGCTGGCGAGTATTGTCGTGGTCCTGATGCAGGGGAGTGAACTCGCTACTATTCACAGTTCAATCCAGCAGGCCTCCGCTCTGGTGCCGGATTACGGGTTGCTTATGGCCTGGCGTATGGTGCTGCTGGCGCTGGCCCTGGCCTGCTGGTGCGTGCCGCAGATCCGCGGCCGCAAGCCGGCGGTCTCGCTGCTTAGCCTGGCGTTTGTTCTGGTGCTGGCGGGAGAGATGATTGGCCGCGGCGTATTCTATGGTCTGCATATGACCGTGGGGATGGCTATCGCCAGTTAATCGGCGTCATCATGCCGGCGGTCATACGCCGGCATGATGAAAACGTGCTGTCGATAGATGAAATTTTTCAACTGAAATCAACGTCGACATTTATTAATAAATTAAGAAAAACAACAGTGTATTATCTGTTGCCTCACCTTTACCCATTCTGTGGATAAAAAACTTCTATCGTAGCCTGCAAAACCGCATCACGCCTGATTTCAGGTGGATTGACAATGTTTTTAGCGGTGGCATGATGCGCTCGCGATCTGAACATTCCTCACGGTTTTTTACCCATGACCATCTACACCCGGCCAGTGCAAATGCTGCTCTGTGGCCTGCTTTTATTGACCCTGGCGATAGCGGTGCTGAATACGCTCGTCCCGCTCTGGCTCGCCCATGAAAATATGCCAACCTGGCAGGTCGGCATGGTGGGGTCATCCTATTTTACCGGCAACCTGGCCGGTACGTTGCTGGCTGGTTGGGTGATTAAGCGCCTTGGGTTTAACCGCAGCTATTATCTCGCGTCGTTAATTTTCGCCGTCGGCTGCGTAGGGCTGGGGATCACCGTTGGCTTCTGGACGTGGCTGAGCTGGCGGTTTATCGCCGGCGTAGGCTGCGCGATGATTTGGGTGGTGGTGGAAAGCGCGCTGGTCTGCAGCGGGACTTCCCGCAGCCGCGGCCGTCTGCTGGCGGCGTACATGATGGTCTATTATGTCGGTACCGTACTGGGCCAGCTGATGGTCAGTAAGTTACCTACCGATTTAATGAGCGTCCTGCCGTGGGTGACTGGCCTGGCGCTGGCGGCGATCCTGCCGCTGCTGTTTACCCGTATTATGGGACAGGCTGAAGAGCCGCACGAAACAGTTCGTATCTGGCCGATGCTGAAGCTGCGCCAGGCGCGCCACGGGGTCAATGGCTGTATTATCTCGGGGATTGTCCTCGGTTCGCTGTATGGCCTGATGCCGCTGTGGCTGAACCATCAGGGTGTGAGCGACGCCGGCATAGGCTTCTGGATGGCGGTGATGGTGAGCGCGGGGATCCTCGGCCAGTGGCCGGTAGGGCGCCTGGCTGACCGCTATGGCCGTCTGCTGGTGCTGCGGGTGCAGGTCTTTGTGGTCATTCTGGGCTGTATGGCGATGCTGAGTCAGGCGGCAATGGCCCCGGCGCTGTTTGTGCTTGGGGCATCCGGTTTCACGCTGTATCCGGTGGCGATGGCCTGGGCCTGCGAAAAAGTCGAACATCACCAACTGGTGGCGATGAATCAGGCGCTGCTGATGAGTTATACCATCGGCAGTCTGCTGGGCCCGACCCTGACAGCAATGCTGATGCAGAATTTCTCAGACAATCTGCTGTTTATCATGATCGCCAGCGTGTCGTTTATCTATCTGCTGACCCTGCTGCGTAAAGCCGGGCATCATCCGACGCCGGTGGCGCACGCATAACCATTCTGACGTGCAGCGAAGGCTGCACGTCATCTGTTTCTATCGCATGTTTTCCACTGCAGAGAGACGGCATTGCGCTTTTCATGAGGATCAACGGCGGGGCTGGAATGATTTCCAGTGTCGCTTCGGGCCGGCGTAAGCGCACCACCGACCCTGATGAGGCTCTTAGTACATCACCTTGTGACCATACTGCTCAAGAATGCCTTTCACCCGCTCCATGGTCTCTTTTTTCGGCGGATGAACGCCGTCCAGCTTGTACTCTTCGCCCATCGCTACCCATTTGTGTTTGCCCAGCTCATGGTAGGGCAGCAGTTCAATTTTCTCGACGTTGCCCATATCGCGGGTAAATTCGCCCAGGCGGTGCGCGGAGTCATCATCGTCTGACCAGCCCGGAACCACGACGTAGCGGATCCAGACATTGATATTCTTTTTCGCCAGATACTGGGCAAACTCGAGGGTGCGGTGGTTGGAAACGCCGACCAGGTTCTGGTGGATCTCATCGTTCATCTGCTTAAGATCCAGCATGACCAGGTCAGTCACCTCCAGCAGTTCGTCGATAACCGGATCGTAGCGACGGACAAAGCCGTTGGTATCGAGACAGGTATGAATACCTTCCTTTTTACAGGCGCGGAACCAGTCGCGAACAAACTCCGCCTGCAGGATCGCTTCGCCGCCTGATGCCGTGACGCCGCCGCCGGAGGCATTCATAAAGTGACGATAGGTCACTACCTCTTTCATTAACTCTTCAACGGTGATTTCTTTGCCGCCGTGGGTATCCCAGGTGTCACGGTTATGGCAGTACAGGCAGCGCATCAGGCAGCCCTGGAAAAAGGTAATAAAGCGGATGCCCGGGCCATCAACGGTGCCACAGGATTCAAAGGAGTGAATGCGACCAATAACTGACATTGCGGTGTTTTCTCCAGATGTGGCCCATCCGGGGCCGTGTTGGTGCACAGCTCAGCGGCTGCGTCGAGTCTGTTTTGACAGGTACCCAAAGTATAGATAACTGGCAAAGCAGGCTGGGGCGGGGATCACTTGTTAAAAAGGCCCCACTGATGTGGGGCCTTTATTGTACGCTTTTTCAGTCAGACTGGGAATTACATGGTCTGAGTGAAGGTACGGGTAATAACGTCCTGCTGCTGTTCTTTGGTCAGGGAGTTAAAACGTACGGCGTAGCCAGATACGCGGATGGTCAGCTGCGGATATTTTTCCGGGTTTTCCATCGCGTCGAGCAGCATTTCGCGGTTCATGACGTTCACGTTCAGGTGCTGGCCACCTTCGATGGACGCTTCGTGGTGGAAGTAACCATCCATCAGACCGGCCAGGTTGGTCTTACGAACTTCGTCATCTTTACCCAGCGCGTTCGGCACGATAGAGAAGGTGTAAGAGATACCATCTTTCGCGTAAGCAAACGGCAGTTTAGCAACGGAAGTCAGTGAGGCAACAGCACCTTTCTGGTCACGACCGTGCATCGGGTTAGCACCTGGTCCGAACGGCGCGCCAGCGCGACGACCGTCTGGGGTGTTACCGGTTTTCTTACCATATACCACGTTAGAGGTGATGGTCAGAACAGACTGAGTCGGGATAGCGTTGCGGTAGGTGTGCAGTTTCTGAATTTTCTTCATGAAACGTTCAACCAGGTCAACGGCCATGTCATCGACGCGAGCATCGTTGTTACCAAACTGCGGGTATTCGCCTTCGATTTCGAAGTCGATAGCCAGACCGTCTTCGTCACGAATCGGTTTAACTTTCGCATATTTGATAGCAGACAGGGAGTCAGCAGCAACGGACAGACCAGCGATACCACACGCCATGGTGCGGATAACGTCACGGTCGTGCAGCGCCATCAGAGAGGCTTCGTAGCTGTACTTGTCGTGCATGTAGTGGATGATGTTCAGCGCGGTGACGTACTGTTTCGCCAGCCAGTCCATGAAGTGATCCATGCGATCCATGACTTCGTCGAAGTTCAGGACGTCGCCTTTGATCGGTTCAGATTTCGGACCTACCTGCATTTTCAGTTTTTCATCCACGCCGCCGTTGATAGCGTACAGCATGGTTTTCGCGAGGTTAGCACGAGCACCGAAGAACTGCATTTGCTTACCAACAACCATCGGGCTTACGCAGCATGCGATAGCGTAGTCGTCGTTGTTGAAGTCCGGACGCATCAGGTCATCGTTCTCATACTGCAGAGAAGAGGTATCGATGGACACTTTAGCCGCGAATTTCTTGAAGCTCAGTGGCAGTTTTTCAGACCACAGGATAGTAATGTTCGGCTCCGGAGACGGCCCCATGGTGTACAGGGTGTTCAGGAAGCGGAAGCTGTTTTTGGTGACCAGAGTACGGCCGTCAACACCCATACCGCCGATGGATTCTGTTGCCCAAATCGGGTCGCCGGAGAACAGTTCATCATATTCCGGGGTACGCAGGAAGCGAACCATACGCAGTTTCATGACCAGGTGGTCAACCATTTCCTGCGCGTCTTGCTCGGTGATTTTACCGGCCTGCAGGTCACGTTCGATGTAGATATCCAGGAAGCTGGAGGTACGACCGAAGGACATTGCTGCGCCGTTCTGAGATTTCACGGCAGCCAGGTAACCGAAGTAGGTCCACTGGATAGCTTCCTGAGCAGTCGTTGCCGGACCGGAGATGTCGTAGCCATATTTAGCCGCCATCTCTTTGATCTGACCCAGTGCACGGTGTTGTTCAGAGATCTCTTCACGCAGACGGATGGTCGCTTCCAGATCTTCGCCGCTTTCCAGTTTTTCTTGCAGAGACTGGAACTGAGCGTATTTGTCTTTCATCAGGAAGTCGATACCGTACAGCGCAACGCGACGGTAGTCACCGATGATACGACCACGGCCGTAAGCATCCGGCAGACCGGTCAGCACGCCGGATTTACGGCAGTTCAGGATGTCTTTGGTGTAAACATCAAATACGCCCTGGTTGTGGGTTTTACGATACTCGGTAAAGATTTTTTTCAGCATCGGATCCAGCTCGCGATTGTACGCTTTGCAGGAACCTTCAACCATTTTAATACCACCGAACGGGATGATCGCACGTTTCAGCGGCGCTTCGGTCTGCAGACCAACGATTTTTTCCAGACCTTTCTCGATATAGCCAGCGTCGTGAGAGGTGATGGTGGAAGCCAGGGCAGTGTCAAAATCAACAGGCGCGTGAGTGCGGTTTTCCTGTTTTACACCTTCCATTACGGTGTCCCACAGCTTGGTGGTCGCTTCAGTTGCGCCAGCCAGGAAGGATTCGTCGCCTTCATATGGGGTGTAGTTTTTCTGAATAAAGTCACGGACGTTGACTTCATTCTGCCAGTCACCTTTCGCAAAACCTTCCCAGGCTGTGGCTAACTTTTCATTAAGCTCGGACATGTAACACCTACCTTCTTAAGTGGATTTTTTATTTACTGCCTGAAACAACCCTTAGTGATGGTCGTTGCCACGCAGGTAAATGACCCAGTATGTCAACCCGACCAGCAAACCTCCGCCGATAATGTTCCCGATAGTCACCGGAATCAGGTTATCAGTGATGAAGTTCATAACGGTCAAGTGTGAGAAACTTTCCGGAGTTGAACCGATAGCGGTCCAGAATTCCGGGCTCGCAAAATTGCGGATTACGATACCCATCGGGATCATAAACATGTTGGCGATGCTGTGCTCAAAGCCGCTGGCAACAAACATCGCTACCGGCAGGACCATGATCATCGCTTTATCCATCAGGCTACGACCGGAATAGCTCATCCATACGGCGAGACAAACCATCAGGTTAGCGAGGATACCCAGGCTCACGGCCTCCACAAAAGTATGGTGCAATTTGTGGTCGGCGGTCTGCAGGACGTTTAGCCCCCAACCGCCGTTGGCAGTCATATATTCGCCTGATAACCACATCAGCAGCACAAACAGCAGTGCGCCCACCAGGTTACCAAAATAGACGTTGAGCCAGTTTTTTGCCAGTTGCCCCCAGGTGATTCGACCGCTGGCTTTCGCCACCACGATCAGCACAGTAGAGGTAAAGAGGTCAGCGCCGCAGATAACGCACAGAATCAGACCCAGGGAAAAACAGACCCCACCGATAAGCTTGGCAATCCCAAAAGGCATCGCGGCAGTGCCGGTGGTCGCGGTGATATAGAATACGAAAGCGATGGAGATGAAAACGCCAGCGGTGATCGCCAGATAAAAGGTCTTCATCGGATGCTTCGTTGCTTTATAGACACCTGCTTCTTCGGCGACTTTCGCCATCGCGGCAGGGAGCAAAAGATCAAAAGGGTTGTCAGCTTTCACACTAACTCTCTCTTTATATAAGTTGGCGGTGAGATACTAACAAAGCATTATAGAAGGGAAATTGATATAGATCATATCTCACCGGGACTATATGCCTTTTTAGTGTGTGGTTTTTGCTTGTTTGATGCTTAACTATTTGAATTTTTTATGGAAAATAAATTTTAAAGTTTATAAGTTATGTTGAATTTTTTCGTTTTTGCCCCAGTATTTGAGTTAATTAAAATGGAGTATTTTATTTTAAATTAACAATTGGTAAATGATATAAGTGCGATATTTACTATTAATTAACTTTACAACTACAAACTATAGTGGCTCCCTCGCCAGGTTAAAATAACGGAGCCGCATCGGGCTCCGTTGTTGGCAAGCATGTTGGCGTATGGGGGCTTATTTTGCCCAGAACGCCGCTTTCGCCCGCTGCAGCTTTTCATACGCTTTCAGCAGCGACTGATGAGCCGGGAAGGCTTGCAGATCGCTGTCGACAGCCTGAAGGCCATAGAACGGGGCTTCGCCGCTTAGCGCAGCGCTGGCGGCTTCGACCGCATCGGCGCCATACATACGGATGAAGGCGTTCAGATACTGCAGCGGCTGACACTCCTCTTCCTGGCTCAGCAGCAGCAGGGTCTGCAGGCAGCGATAGTAGTTTGCGCGCTCAGGGCTGAAGACAGAGGCATTGAATTCCATGGTCCATTCGGTCCAGATCAGCGCCTGTTCCAGATCGCCGCCAGCCAGGGCCAGCATCGCTTTCAGCTCGCCGACGCGCAGGGTATACCAGCCGTTGTCTTTCCCGGTGGCAAGGCCCAGCAGTTCGCGAACGCGGGTGAAATCATCCAGGCCTTCGTCATCCATTTGTTCGATGAGCGCCAGATAATCTTCTTTTTCCCACTCGCTGCCCGGCAGAGACAGAATGGTGTCCCGCAGATGGGCGCCCATGCTGTTGTTTGCCAGCCACAGGTCTTCTGCCGGATAAATATCCGACATGCCCGGAACGATGATACGGCAGGCGTAAACGCCCAGATGCTCGTAGTCGGCAATGTACACTTCTTTATCTTCGGCCTTGAAGATGGCCATCAGGGTGGCGAACTCTTCTTCGGTGGTGCCGGAGAAACTCCAGTCAACGAACGGATAGTCGGCATCCTGCTTGAACATATCCCAGGAGATCAGGCCGCTGGAGTCGATGAAGTGGGTTTCGAGGTTCGCGTGCTCGGCGACTTCTTCGTCATCAAAGGTCGGCGGCGTAAAGACATCAAGGTCTTTCAGGCTGCGACCCTGCAGCAGTTCTGTGACCGTACGCTCCAGCGCCACGCCGAAGTCCGGGTGGGCGCCAAAGGAAGCGAAGCAGGTGCCGTTAGTCGGGTTAAACAGCACGACGCAGATAACCGGGTATTTGCCGCCCAGCGAACCATCGTAGGCGAAAATCGGGAAGCCTTCGGCTTCAAGTTTTGCGATCGACTCCACGACGCCAGGATAGCGCGCCATGACTTCCGCCGGGATCTCCGGCAGGCTGATGCTCTCTGCGATGATGCGGTTTTTTATGTGACGTTCAAAGACCTCTGACAGGCCCTGCACACGTGCTTCATTCGGGGTATTCCCTGCAGACATACCGTTGGATACGTACAAGTTGCCAACGATATTCATCGGAATATAGACGGTTTCGCCGTCGGACTGGCGGGTAAAGGGCAGGCCGCATACGCCGCGCTCATCGTTCCCCGACTGCAGATCCACCAGCATGCTGGCGGTCAGCTGATCGTCCGGATCGTAGAACGCGAGCAGACGGGCATCCAGCAGACCTTCCGGGACATCGTCGTTTTCGGTCAGCGGGAACCACTTTTCGTTCGGGTAGTGAACAAACGGGCCATTAGCGATAGTGTCGCCTAACCAGAAGTCGGCGAAGAAATAGTTGGTGGACAGGCGCTCGAAATATTCGCCCAGCGCGGAGGCCAGGGCTGCCTTTTTGGTGGCGCCTTTACCATTGGTAAAGCACAGCGCGCATTCTTTATCGCGAATGTGAACGGACCACACGTGCGGCACCGGGTTCAGCCACGAGGCCTCTTCGATATCAAATCCGAGGTCGAGCAATTTCTGCTGGAAGCGAGCGATGGAATCTTCCAGGGCGGCATCTTTGCCGGGAATAAACGTTTGGGTCATGGCGATCACTTTTGTCGTACGGAAAGCGCGCAATGATACGGCTTTTATCTGACAGGTGCTATCTCCATCATCTGGCTATGCTTAGAGGCAACTTATGACCCACAGGGAGATGATAGATGAAAGCCTTTGACTGGCAGCGGATGGCGCTCGATAAAGTGCCGGTGGAGTTTCTTGCCGAGGTGGCGTTGCGCAGCCTCTATACCTTCGTTCTGGTCTTTATTTTCCTCAAGATTACCGGACGGCGCGGCGTGCGGCAGATGTCGCTGTTCGAGGTGTTGATTATTCTGACCCTCGGTTCGGCGGCAGGGGACGTGGCGTTTTATGACGATGTACCGCTACTGCCGGTGCTGGTGGTCTTCATCACGCTGGCGCTGCTGTATCGCGGCATCATGTGGCTGATGGGGCACAGCGAAAAGCTGGAGGATCTCCTGGAAGGTAAACCTATCGTGGTGGTCGAGGAGGGGCAGTTGGCGTGGGAGAAGCTGCATGCGGAAAACATGACCGAATTCGAATTCTTTATGGAGCTGCGGGTCAACAGCGTCGAGCAGCTTGGCCAGGTCCGGCTGGCGATCCTTGAAACCAACGGGCAGATCAGCGTGTTTTATTATCCGGATGAAGAGGTCAGAGCGGGGTTGTCTATCCTGCCTACCCACTGTACTGCGCGTTACACCACGATTCCGCAGGAGGGGATCTATGCCTGCGTACGCTGCAGCATCGTGATGGCGATGCAGGCGGGAGAAAAGCGAATATGTCCGCGCTGCGCAAATGCAGAATGGTCGAAGGCCAGCCGGGCGAAACGACTCACCTGACAGCAAATATGTCGGTTTTATTACGTCAAGCCGATAGATTCTGTTGTGTGACGGTGGCCGCGTTTTACCGTCGGCGAGTTTTAGCCATTGCGGACCGTGTCACTGAATGATAAAACCGATAGCCACAGGAATAACTTATGCCCGCGGCGGTTCGCGGGCAAAACAACATAGCAACGTGGTGAGGGGAAATGGCTCAGGTCTATAACTTCAGTTCGGGCCCGGCAATGCTGCCGGCGGAAGTACTCAAACTGGCTCAGCAAGAACTGTGCGACTGGCACGGTCTGGGTACGTCGGTCATGGAGATCAGTCACCGTGGTAAGGAGTTTATCCAGGTGGCAGAAGAGGCAGAACAGGACTTCCGCTCTCTGCTGAATATCCCTTCCAACTATAAAGTTTTGTTCTGCCACGGCGGCGGCCGCGGCCAGTTCGCGGGGATCCCGCTGAACATCCTCGGCGATAAAAACGTCGCTGACTATGTGGACGCCGGCTACTGGGCCGCCAGCGCGGTCAAAGAGGCGAAGAAATACTGCACGCCGAACGTTATCGACGCGAAAATCACTGTCGATGGCAAGCGAGCTGTTACGCCGATGAGCGAGTGGCAGCTGACGCCGGGCGCGGCCTATCTGCATTACTGCCCGAACGAAACCATTGACGGTATCGCGATTGATGATACGCCGAATTTCGGCGACGACGTCATCGTCGCTGCTGATTTCTCCTCCACCATTCTGTCCCGCGAAATTGACGTCAACCGCTTCGGTGTAATCTACGCCGGCGCGCAGAAAAATATTGGCCCGGCAGGGCTGACGCTGGTCATCGTGCGTGAAGATCTGCTGGGCAAAGCCAGCGTGGCCTGTCCGTCGATCCTCGACTATACCGTGTTAAGCGAGAACGACTCGATGTTTAACACGCCGCCGACGTTCGCCTGGTATCTGGCTGGTCTGGTGTTTAAGTGGCTGAAACAGCAGGGCGGCGTCGCTGCGATGGATAAAATCAACCAGCAGAAAGCCGAACTGCTTTATGGCGTTATCGATAACAGCGGGTTCTACCGTAACGATGTGGCGCAAGCCAACCGCTCACGCATGAACGTGCCGTTCCAGCTGGCGGACAGCGCACTGGACAAACTGTTCCTCGAAGAGTCGTTTGCCGCCGGGCTGCACGCGCTGAAGGGCCACCGCGTGGTGGGCGGCATGCGCGCCTCCATCTACAATGCGATGCCGCTGGACGGCGTGAAGGCGTTAACCGACTTTATGCTGGACTTCGAACGCCGCCACGGTTAATCGCCTGTTTCTTTCTTCCTCCCCGCGGCCTGTCTGCGGGGTTTTTATTCTGTTTGTTTGAGAGTGAAGTTTGATGGAATCCCTGACGTTACAACCCATCGCACGCGTAGAGGGCACCGTGAACCTGCCAGGTTCGAAAAGCGTCTCCAACCGCGCGCTGCTGCTGGCCGCTCTGGCCCGCGGCACGACGGTGCTGACCAACCTGCTGGACAGCGACGATGTGCGCCATATGCTGAATGCCCTGAGTGCGCTGGGGGTTCAATATACCCTGTCTGCCGACCGCACCCGCTGCGAAGTGACCGGCAACGGCGGCCCGCTGCGCGCTGCTGCGGCGCTGGAGCTGTTCCTCGGCAACGCCGGAACCGCGATGCGTCCGCTGGCGGCGGCCCTGTGCCTTGGCAGCAACGATATTGTGCTGACCGGCGAACCGCGGATGAAAGAGCGCCCGATCGGCCATCTGGTGGATGCCCTGCGTCAGGGCGGCGCTCAGATCGACTATCTTGAGCAGGAAAATTATCCACCGCTGCGCCTGCGCGGCGGTTTTCAGGGCGGGAACGTCGAGGTTGACGGCAGCGTCTCCAGTCAGTTCCTGACCGCGCTGCTGATGACCGCGCCGCTGGCGCCGCAGGATACCGTGATCGCCATTAAGGGCGATCTGGTGTCGAAACCCTATATCGACATTACGCTGCACCTGATGAAAACCTTCGGCGTTGAGGTGGACAATCAGTCTTATGGGCGTTTTGTGGTGCGCGGCAAGCAGCAGTATCAGTCGCCAGGGGATTACCTGGTGGAAGGCGATGCTTCCTCGGCCTCGTATTTCCTCGCCGCTGGCGCCATTAAGGGCGGCACGGTAAAAGTCACCGGTATCGGCCGCGGCAGTGTGCAGGGCGATATCCGTTTCGCCGACGTCCTGGAGAAAATGGGCGCTACCGTGACCTGGGGCGACGATTTTATCGCCTGCACCCGCGGCGAGCTCAAGGCTATCGATATGGATATGAACCATATCCCGGACGCGGCGATGACCATCGCCACCGCCGCGCTGTTCGCGCAAGGGACCACTACGCTGCGCAATATCTACAACTGGCGGGTCAAAGAGACGGACCGTCTGTTCGCCATGGCGACCGAGTTGCGTAAAGTAGGCGCCGAGGTGGAAGAGGGTGAAGATTATATTCGCATCACCCCGCCGGCAAAGTTGAAATATGCTGAAATCGGCACCTATAACGACCACCGGATGGCGATGTGCTTCTCGCTGGTGGCGCTGTCTGATACGCCGGTGACCATCCTTGATCCCAAATGTACGGCCAAAACGTTCCCGGACTATTTTGAGCAACTGGCGCGGATCAGTACCCTCGCCTGAGTAAAACTTTGTCATCCCGCGGGCTGATGTCCTGTCAGCCCGCTATAATTGCGCAAAACTTCTGCTTTTCATTTCCTGTAGTCCGTAATTTACAAGCAATGCTCACTTTCCGGCGTATTGATGCGTATAATGCGCGGCGTTTATATTCCATGCGCCTTGCTGAAGGAGAAAAAGATGACGGCGAATATTCCGGTAATCACCATTGATGGGCCTGGCGGTGCGGGTAAAGGTACGTTGTGCAAGGCAATGGCGGAAGCGCTGGGCTGGCATCTGTTAGATTCAGGCGCGATCTACCGCGTTCTGGCGCTGGCGGCGCTGCATCATCATGTTGACGTAGAGTCCGAAGAGGCGCTGGTGCCCCTGGCGGCCCATCTTGACGTGCGCTTTATTTCTACTGACGGCACCCTGGAAGTGGTGCTGGAAGGGGAAGATGTCAGCGGCGAAATTCGCACTCAGGAGGTCGCCAATGCCGCCTCGAAAGTGGCCGCTTTCCCCCGCGTTCGCGAAGCGCTGCTGCGCCGCCAGCGTGCTTTCCGTGAACTGCCGGGGCTCATCGCCGACGGGCGCGATATGGGCACGGTGGTTTTCCCGGACGCGCCGGTGAAAATTTTCCTCGATGCCTCGGCCGATGAGCGGGCGCATCGCCGCATGCGGCAGTTGCAGGAAAAGGGCTTTGATGTTAACTTTGAACGTCTTTTGTCCGAGATAAAAGAGCGTGACGATCGCGACCGAAATCGCGCCGTGGCGCCGCTTGTCCCGGCTGCCGATGCATTAGTTCTCGATTCAACAGAACTAAACATTGAGCAAGTGATTGAAAAAGCGCTACAATATGCGCGCGAAAAATTGGCCGTTGCGTGAGCCTTAACCGGTAGCGCGCCGAAGCCTCCGAATTATAGCAGTACCCCGCGGCAATGGATGGTCAGCGGGTATGTGAAACAACCCCATCCGGCACGGAGCCAGGTGGACGTTAATATTAACCTGAAGATTAAACATGACTGAATCTTTTGCTCAACTGTTTGAAGAATCCTTAAAAGAAATCGAAACCCGCCCGGGTTCCATCGTTCGTGGTGTTGTTGTTGCTATCGACAAAGACGTAGTACTGGTTGACGCTGGTCTGAAATCTGAGTCCGCCATCCCGGCTGAGCAGTTCAAAAACGCCCAGGGCGAGCTGGAAATCCAGGTTGGTGACGAAGTTGACGTTGCTCTGGATGCAGTAGAAGACGGCTTCGGTGAAACTCTGCTGTCCCGTGAGAAAGCTAAACGTCACGAAGCTTGGATCACGCTGGAAAAAGCTTACGAAGACGCTGAAACTGTTACCGGTGTTATCAACGGCAAAGTTAAAGGTGGCTTCACTGTTGAGCTGAACGGTATTCGTGCGTTCCTGCCGGGTTCCCTGGTAGACGTTCGTCCGGTGCGCGACACGCTGCACCTGGAAGGCAAAGAGCTTGAGTTCAAAGTCATCAAGCTGGACCAGAAGCGTAACAACGTTGTTGTTTCTCGTCGTGCCGTTATCGAATCCGAAAACAGCGCAGAGCGCGATCAGCTGCTGGAAAACCTGCAGGAAGGCATGGAAGTCAAAGGTATCGTTAAGAACCTCACTGACTACGGTGCATTCGTTGATCTGGGCGGCGTTGACGGCCTGCTGCACATCACCGATATGGCCTGGAAACGCGTTAAGCATCCGAGCGAAATCGTAAACGTTGGCGACGAAATCACTGTTAAAGTGCTGAAGTTCGACCGCGAGCGTACCCGTGTATCCCTGGGCCTGAAACAGCTGGGCGAAGATCCGTGGGTAGCTATCGCTAAACGTTATCCGGAAGGTACCAAACTGACCGGTCGCGTGACCAACCTGACCGACTACGGCTGCTTCGTTGAAATCGAAGAAGGCGTTGAAGGCCTGGTTCACGTTTCCGAAATGGATTGGACCAACAAAAACATCCACCCGTCCAAAGTTGTTAACGTTGGCGACGTTGTGGAAGTGATGGTTCTGGATATCGACGAAGAGCGTCGTCGTATCTCCCTGGGTCTGAAGCAGTGCAAATCTAACCCATGGCAGCAGTTCGCGGAAACCCACAACAAGGGCGACCGTGTTGAAGGTAAAATCAAGTCTATCACTGACTTCGGTATCTTCATCGGCCTGGACGGCGGCATCGACGGCCTGGTTCACCTGTCTGACATCTCCTGGAACGTTGCAGGCGAAGAAGCAGTTCGTGAATACAAAAAAGGCGACGAAATCGCAGCAGTTGTTCTGCAGGTTGACGCAGAGCGTGAGCGTATCTCCCTGGGCGTTAAACAGCTCGCGGAAGATCCGTTCAACAACTACGTTGCTCTGAACAAGAAAGGCGCTATCGTTGTTGGTAAAGTCACTGCAGTTGACGCTAAAGGCGCAACCGTAGAACTGGCTGACGGCGTAGAAGGTTACCTGCGTGCTTCTGAAGCATCCCGTGACCGCGTTGAAGACGCAACTCTGGTTCTGAGCGTTGGCGACGAAGTTGAAGCGAAATTCACCGGCGTGGATCGTAAGAACCGCGTAGTGAGCCTGTCTGTACGTGCGAAAGACGAAGCGGAAGAAAAAGACGCTATCGCTACCGTGAACAAGCAGGAAGACGCGAACTTCTCCAACAACGCTATGGCTGAAGCGTTCAAAGCAGCGAAAGGCGAGTAATCTTTGTCATTCAGGCAATAACAACCTGAATAGTGACGAGTTTACTTGACAGATTGCAGGATTCGTCCTGTAATCAAGCACAAAGGGCGGCTACGGCCGCCCTTGTTTAAGCTGTTAGCTAATTTTTGCCTTGAAGGAAACCGGAGGAATAATGACCAAGTCAGAATTGATTGAAAGACTTGCCAGCCAGCAATCTCACATTCCGGCGAAAGCGGTGGAAGATGCTGTTAAAGAAATGCTGGAACATATGGCCTCAACGCTTGCTCAAGGTGAGCGCATTGAAATCCGCGGTTTCGGCAGCTTCTCTCTGCACTATCGAGCACCTCGCACCGGACGTAACCCGAAAACTGGTGATAAAGTCGAACTGGAAGGTAAGTACGTTCCGCACTTTAAGCCCGGGAAAGAATTACGTGACCGCGCCAATATTTATGAAGAGTAAGTTGCACGACGTGCAACCTGCCTGATGATAAAAAAAGCACCTGCGGGTGCTTTTTTCGTGTCCGCGATTTACCTCCAGCTTCGCAAAAAAACCGTGCCTGACTGCAACAGATACGATTGTCTGGAAGGCGCTACGCACGCCTGAATTCAGCGGCGGGACGCCACCGTCGCTTTGCGTAACACTGCCTGCTCACAGGGAGGTGTTTATGCGTCTACCATGGCTTGCCGGATGCGCCAGCATCGCGATGCTGCCGCTACTCTGGCTACCCGTCTTGCCGGGCCCGCACGTTCTGGCGAGCGCGTGCCTTGCGGCGCTGTTGCTGACCCGCCTGCGCGGAACGGCCATGGCTTGTGTGGCGATGACGCTTCTGCTGATGATCTGGGGAGTATTGAGCGCGCATCAGGCGCTGTGGCCGACCCGGCACCTTACCGGCGCCATCCGGCAGGCGGAAGTGATCCTCAGCGAGACGGATGGCCAGGCCCTGCACCGTGGTCAGATTGTGCGCCTGGCGGGCCGCTACCTGTTTCCCCCGGTGGGCGTGACGCTGTACGGGGAACTTACACCTGCGCCCGCCTGTGCGGGTCAGCACTGGTTGATGACGCTGCGCCTGCGCCCGGTGCACGGGCAGCTCAACGACGGGGGCTTCGACAGCCAGCGTTATGCGCTGGCGCAGCACCGGCCGCTGAGCGGGGGGATTGTTGCAGCTTCCGCGCTGGATCCCCGCTGCAGCCTGCGCGCCCGCTACCTGGCGTCGTTGACCCGGCGTCTGGAGCCTTATCCCTGGCGTGCGGTGATGCTGGGATTAGGGATGGGGGAGCGACTGACCCTGCCGACGGCGATTAAGGTCCTGATGCAGAACACGGGCACCTCCCATCTGATGGCCATCTCTGGTCTTCATATCGCCCTCGCGGCTTCCCTTATCGTGCTCCTGCTGCGCGGCGTGCAGTATATTCTCCCGGGCCGCTGGATCGGCTGGCGGTTGCCGCTGCTGGCCGGGCTGGCCGGCGCCGTCTGCTATGCCTGGCTGACCGGCATGCAGCCGCCGGCGCTGCGCACCTGCGTAGGGTTGGGCGTGTGCTGCGCCTTACGCTTGTCGGGCCAACGCTGGACGGCGTGGCAGGTGTGGCTCTGCTGTCTGGGGGCGATACTCGTTACCGACCCGCTGGCGGTGCTGTCGCAAAGCCTGTGGCTATCCGCTTTCGCCGTGGCGGGGCTGATCTTCTGGTTTCAGTGGGTACCGCTGCCTGCCGGTCGCTGGCGCTGGCCATGGAAGGCACTGTTCGCCCTCGTTCATTTGCAGGCTGGCGTGACGCTGCTGCTGGTGCCTCTCCAGCTCCTGCTCTTCCATGGCGTCAGCCTGACGTCCATGGCCGCCAATTTGCTGGCGGTACCTCTGGTGACCCTGCTGGCGGTGCCGCTTATTCTCGGCGCGATGCTGCTGCATCTCACGGGACCGGGGATGGTAGAGTCGCTGCTCTGGCTGGCGGCCGATCGCGTGCTGGCGCTGCTGTTCTGGGGATTACGACATTTACCGGACGGCTGGCTACCGCTGGACGCCCGCTGGCTCTGGATCAGTAGCCTGCCTTGGCTGCTGGTGATGGGCTGGCGTTTTCAGAGCTGGCGGCATTTCCCGGCCCTGTGTCTGAGCGTACTGCTCCTGCTGATGCGGCCCTTCTGGAGGCCGTTTCCCGCGGACGAATGGCGGGTGACGATGCTGGATGTCGGGCAGGGGCTGGCGATGGTTATCGAACGTCACGGCAAGGCGCTCCTCTATGATACCGGGCCAGCATGGCCGCAGGGCGACAGCGGTCAGCAGGTGATTATCCCGTGGCTGCGCTGGCATCATCTGCAGCTGCAGGGCATTGTGCTAAGCCACGAGCATCTGGATCATCGCGGCGGCCTTAATTCAGTGCGGCAGGCATGGCCGCAGGCGTGGGTGCGCAGCCCTTTAGGCTGGACGCGTCATCTGCCGTGCCATCGCGGTGAGCGCTGGCAATGGCAGGGACTCAACTTCCAGGCCCTGTGGCCGCTGCCGGGCAGCACGGCAAAGGGTAATAATCACTCCTGCGTGGTGCGCATCGATGATGGTCGCTCCAGCATCCTGCTCACCGGCGATATAGAACGTCAGGCGGAGCAAGCGATGATCAGCCGTTACTGGCAGCATCTGACGTCTACACTTATCCAGGTTCCCCACCACGGTAGCAACACCTCCTCCAGCGAATTGCTGGTCCGCCGGGTAGAGGGTGCGGCCGCGCTGGCATCCGCTTCGCGCTACAATGCGTGGCGGATGCCCTCGTACAAGGTGGTTCAGCGCTATCGCCAGCGGGGGTATCGCTGGTTCGCCACGCCGCAGCAGGGACAGATAACGGTGGTTTTTTCCGCAGAAGGGTGGCAAATCCATAGCTTACGGGATCAAGTTTTACCACGTTGGTATCATCAGTGGTTTGGCGCGCCCGCCGATAACGGGTAGAATATGCGGCTATTTCAACACAAGCTGGTTTATTGAATGCAGAACGATAAAGATCTCTCCACGTGGCAGACCTTCCGCCGACTTTGGCCGATTATTGCACCGTTTAAAGCCGGGCTAATCGTCGCGGCGGTGGCGTTAGTGCTTAACGCGGGCAGTGACACCTTCATGTTATCGCTTCTTAAACCGTTATTGGATGATGGTTTTGGTAAAACGGATCGCTCAGTGCTGCTATGGATGCCGCTGGTGGTTATCGGGCTGATGGTGCTGCGTGGGATCACCAGCTACATCTCGAGCTATTGTATCTCCTGGGTTTCCGGCAAAGTCGTGATGACCATGCGTCGTCGCCTGTTCGGCCACATGATGGGCATGCCGGTGGCCTTCTTTGACAAGCAGTCTACCGGGACGCTGCTGTCACGCATTACCTATGATTCTGAGCAGGTCGCCTCATCTTCCTCCAGCGCGCTGATCACCGTGGTCCGCGAAGGGGCATCGATTATCGGCCTGTTCGTGATGATGTTCTATTACAGCTGGCAGCTGTCGCTGATCCTGATCGTACTGGCGCCGATCGTGTCGGTAGCAATCCGCGTGGTCTCCAAGCGTTTTCGTAATATCAGTAAGAATATGCAGAACACGATGGGGCAGGTCACCACCAGCGCTGAGCAGATGCTGAAAGGGCACAAAGAGGTGCTGATGTTTGGTGGCCAGGAGGTGGAAACCAAACGTTTTGATAAGGTCAGCAATAAAATGCGTCTGCAGGGGATGAAGATGGTTTCTGCCTCGTCTATCTCCGACCCGATCATTCAGCTTATCGCGTCGCTGGCGCTGGCCTTTGTCCTGTATGCCGCCAGCTTCCCGAGCGTAATGGACACCCTGACCGCCGGGACCATTACCGTGGTCTTCTCCTCAATGATTGCGCTGATGCGCCCGCTGAAGTCGCTGACCAACGTCAATGCCCAGTTCCAGCGTGGGATGGCGGCGTGCCAGACGCTGTTTGCGATCCTCGATTCCGAGCAGGAAAAAGACGAAGGTACGCGGGTCATTGAGCGGGCCAAAGGCAATCTCAAGTTTGAGAACGTCACGTTCACCTATCCGGGGCGCGAAGTGGCCGCGCTGCGCAATATCAATCTCGATATCCCGGAAGGGAAAACCGTCGCGCTGGTGGGGCGCTCAGGGTCGGGTAAATCGACCATTGCCAGCCTGATCACCCGCTTCTACGATGTTGACGACGGGCAGATCCTGCTGGATGGTCACGACCTGCGCGAGTACAAGCTGAGCTCGCTGCGCGACCAGGTGGCACTCGTTTCACAGAACGTGCATCTGTTCAACGATACTGTCGCCAACAACATCGCCTATGCCCGCACCGAAGAGTACAGCCGCGAGCAGATTGAAGAGGCCGCGCGGATGGCCTATGCCATGGACTTCATCAACAAGATGGACAATGGTCTGGATACGATCATCGGCGAAAATGGCGTGATGCTGTCCGGTGGCCAGCGCCAGCGTATTGCTATCGCCCGTGCGCTGCTGCGTAACAGCCCGATCCTGATCCTTGATGAAGCCACCTCGGCGCTGGATACCGAGTCCGAGCGAGCCATTCAGGCAGCGCTGGATGAGCTGCAGAAAAACCGCACCTCGCTGGTTATCGCCCACCGTCTGTCGACCATTGAGCAGGCTGATGAAATTGTGGTGGTTGAAGATGGGCGGATCGTGGAACGCGGAACGCACCACGATCTGCTGGAGCATAAGGGCGTGTACGCCCAGCTGCATAAGATGCAATTCGGCGAATGATCGCGCGCATTTGGTCCGGGGAATCGCCGCTGTGGCGCCTGCTGCTGCCGCTCTCCTGGCTGTATGGCCTGGTGAGCGCGGTGATTCGCCTCAGCTATCAGCTGGGGTGGCAAAAAGCCTGGCGCGCGCCGGTGCCAGTGGTGGTGGTCGGTAACCTGACCGCCGGCGGCAATGGTAAAACGCCGGTGGTGATCTGGCTGGTGGAGCAGCTGCAGCAGCGCGGTATTCGCGTGGGGGTGGTCTCTCGCGGCTACGGCGGTAAAGCCGACCGCTACCCACTGGTATTAACTGACCGGACCAGTACGGCGCAGGCGGGTGATGAGCCGGTGTTAATTCATCAGCGTACCGGCGCGCCGGTGGCGGTTTCTCCGCTGCGCAGCGACGCGGTGAAAGCGCTGCTCAGCGCACACGATCTGCAGATTATCGTGACCGACGACGGGTTGCAGCACTATAAGCTGGCGCGGGACAGAGAAATTGTCGTTATCGACGGCGTACGCCGCTTTGGCAACGGTTGGTGGCTGCCTGCCGGGCCGATGCGCGAGCGGGCGTCGCGCTTGCAAAGCGTTGATGCGGTTATCGTTAACGGTGGCGTGGCGCGTCCGGGGGAGATCCCGATGCAACTGCGTCCAGGGATGGCGGTTAACCTGCTTACCGGCGAACGTCGCGATGTCTCGACTTTCACGAACGTAGTGGCGATGGCCGGCATCGGCCATCCGCCGCGCTTTTTCGCCACCCTTGAAAGCTGTGGCGTCCAGCCGGTCAAAACCGTGGCGCTGGCAGACCATCAGGCGCTGAGCCAGGCCGATGTCGCCGCCCTGGTAACCACCGGGCAGACGCTGCTGATGACCGAGAAAGACGCGGTGAAATGTCGCGATTTCGCCGCCGCAAACTGGTGGTATTTACCGGTCGACGCCATAATGGCCGATGAACGCGCACAGCGGTTGCTTGCGGACTTAGCGACGTTGGCGCAACGTTAACTGACGCGCCGGCTTTGCTCGCCGCTGTGCTGGAATTCCTGACGGAGAACCTGCATGTCGGTATTGCAATTATCGCTTAATGAGGCGCGCCACCTCCATCTCGCGGCGCAGGGGTTGTTAAAGAAGCCCCGACGTCGCGCTCGCCCGAAAGACATTCTTTCCACCATCCAGCAGATGTCGCTGCTGCAAATCGATACCATCAACGTGGTGGCCCGCAGCCCCTATCTGGTGCTGTTCAGCCGCCTCGGCAGCTATCCGCAGCACTGGCTGGATGAGTCGTTGCGCAGCGGCGAGCTAATGGAATACTGGGCGCATGAAGCCTGCTTTCTACCGCGCAGCGATTTCGCCCTGGTGCGCCATCGCATGTTGAATCCCGACAATATGGGCTGGAAATACCATCGCGCGTGGATGGAGGAGCATGCCGGGAGTATTGCAGAGCTGCTGGCGCATATCGGGCAAAACGGCCCGGTTCGCTCGGCGGATTTTATCCACCCGCGCAAAGGCGCCAGCGGCTGGTGGGAGTGGAAACCGCATAAGCGCCATCTGGAAGGGCTGTTTACCGCCGGCGAAGTGATGGTGGTGGAACGACGCAATTTTCACCGTGTGTATGATTTAACCCAGCGGGTGATGCCGGACTGGGATGACGAACGCGACGCGCTGTCCCGCGAAGACGCAGAGGCCATCATGCTGCGCAACAGCGCCCGCAGCCTCGGTATCTTTCGTCCCCAGTGGTTGGCCGATTACTATCGCTTGCGCCAGCCGTCGCTACCGGGTCTGCTGGCTGCCTGGCAGGAAGAGGGCCTGGTGGTGCCGGTTAACGTGGAAGCACTCGGCGAGATGTGGTTGCATCGCGACGCGCTGGCGCAGCTTGAGTCAGCGCCTGGTGGTAAGCTGATCGCCAGCCATAGCGCCGTGCTCTCTCCTTTTGACCCGGTGGTCTGGGATCGGAAACGCGCGGAGCAACTCTTCAACTTCAGCTATCGCCTGGAGTGCTATACCCCAGCGCCGAAGCGGCAGTATGGCTACTTCGTACTGCCCCTGCTGCACCAGGGAAAACTGGTTGGGCGGATGGACAGTAAAATACATCGCAAAAGCCAGGAGCTGGAGATCTTCTCTCTGTGGCTGGAGGAGGGTGTGAAGATCACCCGTGGCCTTGAGCAGGGGCTGCGCCGGGCGATTAACGACTTCGCGCGCTGGCAATCGGCGGAGCGGATCCTGTGCCGAGGCTTGCCGGAAGGGCTGTTTGTCGGCCAGGAGCAGGGGTGGGAAATCAACGCCGATTGATCCCGGCGCCGACCTTCCTGTGATATGCTGCTGTGAAATCTATCCGGTCCATCAGGAGGAAACATGGATCACCGTTTACTTGAAATCATCGCCTGCCCGGTCTGTAACGGTAAGCTGTATTACAGTCAGGATAAGCAAGAACTTATTTGCAAACTTGATAGTCTGGCGTTTCCGCTGCGCGATGGTATTCCTGTGCTGCTGGAGACAGAGGCCCGAGCGCTGACGGTTGAAGAGAGTCACTCATGAGTTTCGTGGTTATTATTCCTGCGCGTTTCGCCTCTACGCGCCTGCCGGGAAAACCACTGCAGGACATTAACGGCAAACCGATGATTGTCCACGTGCTGGAGCGCGCGCGCGAATCCGGCGCGGATCGCATTATTGTCGCCACCGATCATCCGGACGTGGCCAGCGCCGTTGAAGCGGCGGGTGGTGAAGTGTGCATGACCCGCGCCGATCACCAGTCCGGCACCGAACGGCTGGCGGAAGTGGTGGAGAAGTGCGCGTTCAGCGATGACACTATTATCGTCAATATTCAGGGCGATGAGCCGATGATCCCCCCGGCGATCGTCCGCCAGGTGGCGGAGAATCTGGCGTCCAGCAGCAGTGGAATGGCGACGCTGGCGGTACCGATCCACGATGCGGAAGAGGCGTTTAATCCAAATGCGGTGAAAGTGGTGATGGATGCGCAAGGTTATGCGCTTTATTTCTCCCGTGCCACCATACCCTGGGATCGCGATCGCTTTGCCCACTCCCGCGAGACCATCGGTGATTCCCTGCTGCGTCACATCGGCATTTATGGCTACCGCGCTGGCTTTATTCGCCGCTATGTTAGCTGGGCGCCGAGCCCGCTGGAGCAGATTGAAATGCTCGAGCAGCTGCGGGTGCTGTGGTATGGCGAGAAAATCCATGTTGCCGTGGCGGCAGAAGTGCCCGGCACCGGTGTGGATACCCCGGAAGATCTGGAGCGCGTCCGCGCTGAACTGCGTTAATCCCCTGTCCCCTCCTTGCAGGGGGGGATATCCCCGCCGGTTTTTCGCTTTTTTTGTCCCTTTTTGATCTTATTCGATGACAACCCAGGTGCGGGCGCTCATTATGAAACCAGTAGTGTTCATAGGGGTAATCGACAATGGAACAGTTGCGAACCGAACTCAGTCACCTGCTTGGCGAAAAGCTGAGCCGGGTGGAGTGTGTCAGTGAAAAACCCGCTACGGCGCTGTGGTCCCTGTACGACGCGCAGGGAAACCCGATGCCGCTGCTGGCGCGCAGTTTCACCACGCCCGGTGTGGCGCGGCAACTGGCATGGAAGATCTCCACCCTCGCGCGCAGTGGTACAGTGCGCATGCCGGTGGTTTACGGCGTGATGACGCATGAAGAGCATCCCGGGCCGGATGTGCTGCTGCTTGAGCGCTTGCGCGGCGTTCCGGTGGAGGCCCCCACGCGCACACCAGCGCGCTGGGAGCAACTGCAGGAGCAAATCGTCGAGGCGCTGCTCGCCTGGCATCGTCAGGACAGCGGCGGCTGCGTAGGAATGGTCGACAATACCCAGGACAATCTGTGGTCGAACTGGTACCGCCAGCGGGTAGAGATGCTGTGGAGCACCCTGAACCTGTATCAGGATACCGGCCTGACGATGCAGGATAAGCGTATTTTGTTCCGCTCCCGGGAGTGCCTTCCGGAGCTGTTTCGCGATTTTAATGACAATGCCGTGCTGGTACACGGTAATTTCACCTTGCGCAGTATGCTGAAAGACCCACGCAGCGATCAGCTGCTGGCGATGGTGGGCCCGGGGATGATGCTGTGGGCGCCACGCGAGTATGAACTGTTCCGCCTTGCAGAAGGCGGCCAGGCGGAACAGTTGCTGTGGCGCTACCTGCAGCAGGCGCCAGTTTCCGAGGCCTTTGTCTGGCGGCGCTGGCTCTATCTGCTGTGGGATGAGGTGGATAATCTGGTCAATACCGGGCGCTTTGACCGCGCCCGTTTCGACCTCGCGACAAAATCACTCCTGCCCTGGCTCGCCTGAGCCACCTTTCAGCCATTGCCAGACACGACCGAGGGTTTCATAGCCGACCCGGTCGCTGTGCATCAGCCATACCGGGGAGGGGATGGCTCGTTCCCACGGATTAAGCGGCGAGGTCACCGCTAACTGATTTGCCGGCGCGGGCAGGGGATCCAGACCGGCATGACGAAAGAAAATCATCGCCCGTGGCAGGTGGGACGCCGAAGTGACCAGCAGGAAGGGCGCATCGCCGATGGCGCGCTTCACCGCCTGCGCTTCCTCTTCTGTATCTTTCGGCCGATCGAGCACGATGATATCGCTGCGTGGTACGCCGAGGCTCTCCGCGACTCTCGCCCCGGCCTCCGCCGTGCTGACGGGGTTGGTTTTTGCCGCCGCGCCGGTAAAGATCATTTTCGATCCGGGATTCGCCTGCCACAGGCGAATGCCCTCCGTCAGGCGCGGCAGGCTGTTATTGATAAGATTAGAGCTTGGCGCCCACTCCGGATTCCAGGTATAGCCGCCGCCCAACACCACCACGTAGCTCACCGGCTGCTCGCCACGCCAGGTGGGATAGCTATCTTCAATCGGTTTCAACAGGCTGTCGGCCACCGGTTGCAGGCTCAGCAGCGCCAGCAGCAGCCAGCCGAGGCTCACGCATAGCTTGCCGGTACGTTGAAAGCGGCTGAACCATAACAGCGCGATCCCGATCCCGATCAGCAACAGCAGGGCGGGAAGCGGCAACAGCAGACCGCCGACGATCTTTTTTAGCGTGAAAAGCATGCCAGATGGTTCCTTTTTTAACCATATAACCAAAGTTATGTTCGGATCTTATAACAGATCGCTTCATTCTCGGCGTGGGTATGACAAAATAGCGGTTTTGTGTTGGCTTGTGGAGTCGCCCGTGCAGGATCGCAATTTCGATGACATTGCTGAAAAGTTTTCGCGCAATATTTACGGCACCACAAAAGGTCAGCTGCGCCAGGCGATCCTCTGGCAGGATCTGGAACCGCTGCTGGCGCAGCTGGGGCCGGGACCGCTGAGGGTGCTGGATGCCGGCGGCGGCGAAGGGCAAACAGCCATTAAAGTGGCGCAACTGGGCCATCACGTGACGCTGTGCGATCTCTCCGCTGAAATGGTGGTGCGCGCCCGCCAGGCGGCCGTCGATAAAGGTGTGATCGACAACATGCATTTTGTACAATGCGCGGCTCAGGATATTGCGCAGCATTTGGAAAGCCCGGTTGATCTGGTACTGTTTCATGCGGTGCTGGAGTGGGTGGCGGAGCCCCAGGAGGTGCTGCGTACGCTGTGGTCGACGCTGCGTCCTGGCGGTGGGCTGTCGTTGATGTTCTACAATGCTAACGGCTTGCTGATGCACAATATGGTGGCCGGTAATTTCGATTACGTACAATTGGGCATGCCAAAAAAGAAAAAACGCACGCTGTCGCCGGATTATCCGCGTGAGCCGCAGCAGGTTTATCACTGGCTGGAAGAGATTGGCTGGCAGATTGTCAGCAAAACCGGCGTGCGGGTGTTTCATGATTATCTGCGTGAAAAACGCCAACAGCATGACAGCTATGCGGCGCTGCTGGAGCTGGAAACGCGCTACTGTCGTCAGGAGCCGTATCTCAGCCTGGGCCGTTATATTCATGTCACCGCGCTTAAGAGCCAGGCTCATAGCCGCAGATGCAAGGATAAAGTATGAGTGAATTTTCCCAGACAGTCCCCGAACTGGTTGCCTGGGCCAGGAAAAATGATTTTTCTATCTCGCTGCCGGTCGACAGACTCTCTTTTCTGCTGGCGGTCGCCACGCTGAACGGCGAACGGCTGGAAGGGGAAATGAGCGAGGGAGAACTGGTGGATGCGTTCCGCCACGTCAGTGATGCGTTTGAGCAGACCAGCGAAACCATCAGCCAGCGCGCCAATAATGCGATCAACGATTTGGTGCGCCAGCGTCTGCTGAACCGCTTTACCAGCGAAATTACCGAAGGCAATGCGATCTATCGCCTGACGCCGTTGGGGATCGGGATCACCGATTACTATATCCGTCAGCGTGAATTCTCGACGCTGCGTCTCTCGATGCAGCTGTCGATCGTCGCCGGCGAGCTGAAGCGTGCGGCGGATGCGGCAGAAGAGGGCGGGGATGAGTTCCACTGGCATCGCAATGTTTTCGCTCCGCTGAAATATTCCGTGGCGGAAATTTTCGACAGCATCGACCTGACGCAGCGCATTATGGATGAGCAGCAGCAGCTGGTGAAAGACGATATCGCACAGTTGTTAAATAAAGACTGGCGCGCGGCGATTTCCAGCTGTGAACTGTTGCTGTCGGAAACTTCCGGCACCCTGCGCGAACTGCAGGATACGCTGGATGCGGCGGGGGATAAACTGCAGGCGAATCTGCTGCGCATTCAGGATTCGACCATGGCGCGCGACGATTTGCATTTTGTCGACCGGCTGGTATTCGACCTGCAAAGCAAACTCGACCGCATCGTCAGCTGGGGTCAGCAGGCGATTGACCTGTGGATCGGCTACGACCGCCATGTGCACAAGTTTATCCGTACCGCTATCGATATGGATAAGAACCGCGTCTTCGCCCAGCGTCTGCGCCAGTCGGTACAGACCTATTTTGATGAACCGTGGGCGCTGACTTACGCCAACGCCGACCGTCTGCTGGATATGCGCGATGAAGAGATGGCGCTGCGCGATGAAGAGGTCACCGGCGAACTGCCGGCGGATCTCGAATTTGAAGAGTTTAACGAAATTCGCGAGCAGCTGGCGGCGCTGATCGAAGCGCAGCTGGCGGTCTATAAAGAGAAGGGAATACCGCTGGACCTCGGCCTGGTGGCGCGGGAGTTCCTGGCGCAGTATCCGCGCGGGCGTCACTTCGACGTGGCGCGGATCGTCGTGGATCAGGCGGTACAGCTGGGCGTCGCCCAGGCAGATTTCACCGGACTGCCGGCAAAATGGCAGCCGATTAATGATTACGGAGCCAAGGTACAGGCGCATGTCATTGACAAATATTGAACAAGTGATGCCGGTTAAGCTGGCGCAGGCGTTGGCCAATCCGTTATTTCCGGCGCTGGACAGCGCCCTGCGCGCGGGCCGTCATATCGGTCTCGACGAGCTGGATAATCACGCATTTTTGATGGATTTCCAGGATTACCTGGAAGAATTTTACGCTCGCTATAACGTCGAGTTGATCCGCGCACCGGAAGGGTTCTTCTATCTGCGCCCGCGCTCCACCACGCTGATTTCGCGCTCGGTGCTGTCGGAGCTGGATATGATGGTGGGCAAAATTCTTTGCTATCTCTATCTCAGCCCGGAGCGCCTGGCAAACGAAGGGATTTTCACCCAGCAGGAGCTCTATGACGAACTGCTGACCCTGGCGGATGAAGCCAGGCTGCTGAAGCTGGTGAACAATCGTTCCACCGGTTCGGATCTGGACCGCCAGAAGCTGCAGGAAAAAATGCGCGCGTCGCTTAACCGCCTGCGCCGCCTGGGGATGGTGTGGTTTATGGGCCATGACAGCAGCAAGTTTCGCATTACCGAATCGGTATTCCGCTTTGGCGCCGATGTGCGCGCCGGCGACGACCCGCGCGAGGCGCAGCGCCGCCTGATCCGCGACGGGGAAGCGATGGCTCTGGAAAATCACCTGCAGCTCAATGATGAGAATGAAGAAAACCAGCCGGATAGCGGGGAGGAAGAGTAATGATTGAACGCGGTAAGTTTCGCTCGCTAACGCTGGTGAACTGGAACGGTTTCTTTGCCCGGACCTTTGATCTTGATGAACTGGTGACCACCCTCTCCGGGGGGAACGGCGCGGGTAAGTCCACGACCATGGCGGCTTTCGTCACGGCGCTGATCCCGGATTTAACCCTGCTGCACTTCCGTAACACCACTGAAGCGGGGGCCACCAGCGGCTCACGCGATAAAGGCCTGCATGGTAAGCTGCGCGCCGGGGTGTGTTACTCGGTGCTTGATGTGATCAACTCCCGCCACCAGCGCGTGGTGGTCGGCGTGCGCCTGCAGCAGGTCGCCGGACGCGATCGTAAAGTCGATATTAAGCCGTTCGCCATTCAGGGACTGCCGACCTCTATCCTGCCGACCCAGCTGTTGACCGAAACGCTGAACGATCGTCAGGCGCGCGTGGTCAGTCTCAATGAGCTGAAAGACAAACTCGAGGCGATGGAAGGCGTCCAGTTTAAACAGTTCAACTCGATCACCGAATATCACTCGCTAATGTTCGATCTGGGCGTGGTGGCGCGTCGTCTGCGTTCCGCCTCCGATCGTAGCAAATACTACCGCCTGATTGAGGCCTCGCTGTACGGCGGGATCTCCAGCACCATTACCCGCTCGCTGCGCGACTACCTGCTGCCGGAAAACAGCGGCGTGCGTAAAGCGTTCCAGGATATGGAAGCGGCGCTGCGGGAAAACCGCATGACGCTGGAAGCCATTCGCGTAACCCAGTCTGACCGCGATCTGTTTAAACACCTGATCAGCGAAGCCACCAACTACGTGGCGGCGGACTATATGCGTCACGCCAACGAGCGGCGCATTCACCTGGATAAGGCGCTGGAGTATCGTCGCGATCTCTTTACCTCGCGTTCGCAGTTGGCGGCCGAGCAGTATAAGCACGTCGAGATGGCGCGCGAGCTGCAGGAGCACAACGGCGCGGAGGGCGATCTGGAAGCCGATTACCAGGCCGCCAGCGATCACCTGAACCTGGTGCAGACCGCCCTGCGTCAGCAGGAAAAAATTGAGCGCTACGAAGCGGATCTCGACGAGCTGCAGATCCGTCTGGAAGAACAGAATGAAGTGGTGGCGGAAGCCGCCGACCAGCAGGAAGAGAACGAAGCCCGCGCCGAAGCCGCCGAACTGGAAGTGGATGAGCTGAAAAACCAGCTCGCCGACTATCAGCAGGCGCTCGACGTCCAGCAGACCCGCGCCATTCAGTATAACCAGGCGCTGCAGGCGCTGGAGCGCGCGAAGGCGCTGTGCCATCTGCCGGATCTGACGCCAGAGAGCGCCGACGAGTGGCTGGAAACCTTCCAGGCGAAAGAGCAGGAAGCGACGGAGAAAATGCTGTCGCTGGAACAGAAAATGAGCGTGGCGCAAACCGCGCACAGCCAGTTCGAACAGGCGTACCAGCTGGTGGCGGCGATTAACGGCCCGCTGGCGCGTAATGAAGCCTGGGACGTGGCGCGCGAATTGCTGCGCGACGGCGTTAACCAACGCCATCAGGCCGAGCAGGCGCAGGGGCTGCGCAGCCGTCTCAACGAGCTGGAACAGCGTCTGCGCGAGCAGCAGGACGCCGAGCGTCAGCTGGCTGAGTTCTGCAAACGCCAGGGCAAACGCTACGATATCGACGATCTGGAAACGCTGCATCAGGAGCTGGAAGCGCGCATCGCGTCGCTGGCCGACAGCGTCTCTAACGCTCAGGAACAGCGCATGACCCTGCGTCAGGAGCTGGAGCAACTGCAGTCGCGCACCCAGACGCTGATGCGCCGGGCGCCGATCTGGCTGGCGGCGCAGAACAGTCTCAACCAGCTGTGCGAGCAGAGCGGCGAACAGTTTGAGTCCGGCCAGGAGGTCACCGAATACCTGCAGCAGCTGCTGGAGCGTGAGCGTGAGGCTATCGTTGAACGTGACGAGGTCGGCGCCCGCAAGCGTGCCATCGACGAAGAGATCGAGCGACTCAGTCAGCCGGGCGGCTCTGAAGACCCGCGTCTGAACGCGCTGGCGGAGCGCTTTGGCGGCGTCCTGTTGTCGGAAATTTATGACGACGTTAGCCTCGAAGATGCGCCGTACTTCTCCGCGCTGTATGGCCCATCGCGCCATGCGATCGTGGTGCCGGATCTGTCGCAGGTGGCGGAGCAGCTCGAAGGGCTGGAAGATTGTCCGGAAGACCTGTATCTGATCGAAGGCGATCCGCAGTCCTTCGACGACAGCGTGTTCAGCGTTGACGAGCTGGAAAAAGCGGTGGTGGTGAAGATTGCCGACCGCCAGTGGCGTTATTCACGTTTCCCAACGCTGCCGCTGTTTGGTCGCGCGGCGCGCGAAAATCGCATCGAAACACTGCATGCTGAGCGTGAGAGTCTCTCCGAGCGTTTCGCGACCCTGTCGTTCGACGTGCAGAAAACCCAGCGTCTTCACCAGGCTTTCAGCCGCTTCATTGGCAGCCATCTGGCGGTGGCTTTCGAGGACGATCCGGAAGAAGAGATCCGCAAGCTTAACAGCCGCCGCGGCGAGCTGGAGCGTGCGCTGAACGCCCATGAGAGCGATAACCAACAGAACCGCGTGCAGTATGAGCAGGCGAAAGAGGGCGTGTCGGCGCTCAACCGCCTGCTGCCGCGCCTGAACCTGCTGGCGGATGATACGCTGGCTGACCGCGTGGACGAGATCCAGGAACGTCTGGACGAAGCGCAGGAGGCAGTGCGCTTTATTCAGCAGCATGGCAATCAGCTGGCGAAGCTGGAGCCGATCGTCTCGGTATTGCAGAGCGATCCGGAGCAGTTTGAGCAGCTGAAAGAAGATTACGCCTATGCGCAGCAAACCCAGCGCGATGCGCGTCAGCAGGCCTTTGCGCTGGCGGAAGTCGTGCAGCGCCGGGCCCACTTCAGCTACTCCGATTCGGCGGAGATGCTCAGTGGCAACAGCGATCTCAACGAGAAGCTGCGCCAGCGTCTGCAACAAGCGGAATCTGAGCGTAGCCGCGCGCGCGAAGCGATGCGTAGCCACGTTGCGCAGTTGAACCAGTACAACCAGGTGCTGGCGTCGCTGAAGAGCTCGTATGACACCAAAAAAGAGCTGCTCAACGATCTGTATAAAGAGCTGCAGGATATCGGCGTGCGTGCCGATGCCGGGGCGGAAGAGCGCGCGCGTCAGCGTCGTGACGAGCTGCACACGCAGCTGAGCAACAACCGCTCCCGTCGCAATCAGCTGGAAAAAGCGTTGACCTTCTGCGAAGCGGAAATGGACAACCTGACCCGTAAACTGCGCAAGCTGGAACGCGATTACTGCGAAATGCGTGAGCAGGTTGTCAGCGCCAAGGCGGGCTGGTGCGCGGTGATGCGTCTGGTGAAAGACAATGGCGTCGAACGTCGTCTGCATCGCCGCGAACTGGCCTATCTCTCTGCCGACGAACTGCGTTCGATGTCGGATAAGGCGCTCGGTGCGCTGCGTCTGGCGGTCGCCGATAACGAACATCTGCGCGACGTGCTGCGTATTTCGGAAGATCCGAAACGTCCGGAGCGCAAAATCCAGTTCTTCGTCGCCGTCTATCAGCATCTGCGCGAGCGTATCCGTCAGGATATTATTCGTACCGATGACCCGGTGGAAGCGATCGAGCAGATGGAGATCGAGCTCAGTCGTCTGACCGAAGAGCTGACCAACCGCGAACAGAAGCTGGCGATCAGTTCCCGCAGCGTGGCGAACATTATTCGCAAAACCATTCAGCGTGAGCAGAACCGTATCCGGATGCTCAACCAGGGGCTGCAGAGCGTGTCGTTCGGCCAGGTCAACAGCGTGCGTCTGAACGTCAACGTGCGCGAGACCCACTCGACGCTGCTGGATGTCCTGTCTGAACAGCATGAGCAACATCAGGATCTGTTTAACAGCAATCGCCTGACCTTCTCGGAAGCGCTGGCCAAGCTGTATCAGCGCCTCAACCCGCAGATCGACATGGGGCAGCGCACGCCGCAAACCATCGGCGAAGAGCTACTCGACTACCGCAACTATCTGGAGATGGAAGTGGAAGTTAACCGCGGCTCCGACGGCTGGCTGCGCGCGGAGTCCGGCGCGCTGTCGACCGGGGAAGCGATCGGTACCGGGATGTCGATTCTGGTAATGGTGGTGCAGAGCTGGGAAGATGAGTCTCGTCGCCTGCGCGGCAAGGATATCTCGCCTTGCCGTCTGCTGTTCCTCGATGAAGCGGCGCGTCTCGACGCCCGCTCCATCGCCACGTTGTTCGAGCTGTGCGAACGTCTGGAGATGCAGCTGATTATCGCGGCGCCGGAAAATATCAGCCCGGAAAAAGGCACGACCTATAAACTGGTGCGTAAAGTGTTTAATAATCACGAACACGTACACGTTGTCGGCCTGCGCGGTTTTGCCGCACCGGTACCGGAAGCACTGCCGGGTACGGCCGACGCCTCCTGAGGCTGCGGCTAAATTCTGGCGGCTAAGCGCTGAAAAGGGCAACGTTAAGTTGCCCTTTTTGCTATCCAGCCTGGTATGTCTGGGTGGTATAATCTTTAAGCTTCTTTACATTAGGTAAGGCAAAAGCCTTTTCGTCTTTATATACTGTGATAAAGCCCACTAATTTGTGGGCGGCAATGTGTGACAACAGGGGGCAAGGGATGTTGCTAAAGAAACGGTATGGTCGTCCATTGTCAGCGCTCAGCCTGAGCCTGGCACTGGCATTTGCTCCGCTGTTCAATGTCCAGGCCGCAGAGCCTGAAGTCGTACCTGGTGATAGCTCCGCTACGCCTGGAGAGCTTTCCGTCGCGCTGACGCAAAGCGATGGGCAATCGCCGGCGGTCGCGAAGCTGGCCGGTGAGCAGCCGCTGTCGATGGAGGCGGCCGCAAACAGTCGCGCCCAGATCGAGGCGCTGTTGCCGGCAGGGTACAAACCTGTCTTTATCAATCCGCTGGTGTCGCTGTACGCCGCCAGGGATATGAAACCGATGTGGGAGAACCGCGAGGCGGTGCAGGCGTTCCAGCAGCAGCTGGCGGAGATCGCCATCGCCGGTTTTCAGCCGCAGTTTACCACCTGGGTCAGCCTGCTGACCGATCCCGCCGTCAGCGGCATGGCGCGCGATGTGGTGTTGTCGGATGCCATGATGGGCTATTTGCACTTTATCAGCGGCATCCCCACCCAGGGGACCCGCTGGCTATATAGCTCGACGCCGTACAAGATGGCGACCCCGCCGCTATCGGTGATTAACCAGTGGCAGCTGGCGCTGGACAATGGCTCCCTGCCAGCGTTTATCGCTGGCCTGGCGCCGCATCATCCGCAGTATGAGGCCATGCACCAGTCGTTGTTGGCGCTGGTGGCTGATTCTCGCCCGTGGCCGCAGATGACCGGTAGCGGCTCGCTGCGCCCCGGCGAATGGAGCAATGATATCGGTGCCCTGCGCGAGATCCTCCAGCGTACCGGGATGCTGGACAATACCGCCAATATCGTTCTGCCCGGCGATGTGGTGAGCCCGTCGGCGAAGAAAAAGAGCAAACCCGCGGCGCGCGGCGTGTACGATCGCCAGCTGGTGGAGGGGGTTAAGCGCTTTCAGGCCATGCAGGGGCTGGGTGCGGATGGCGTCATTGGCCAGTCCACCCGCGACTGGCTCAACGTCTCTTCCGCGCAGCGTGCGGGGGTGCTGGCCTTGAATATTCAGCGTTTACGCCTGCTACCGGGCAAACTGTCGACCGGCATTATGGTGAATATTCCCGCTTTCTCGCTGGTCTATTACCAGGATGGCAGCCAGGTGCTGGCCTCGCGGGTGATCGTCGGGCGTCCGGACCGCAAAACGCCAATGATGAGCAGCGCGCTGAACAACGTGGTGGTCAATCCACCGTGGAACGTGCCGCCGACGCTGGCGCGCAAAGATATCCTGCCGAAGGTGCGTAACAATCCAGGCTATCTGGAGCAGCATGGCTACACCGTGATGCGCGGCTGGAACAGTAAAGAGACCATCGATCCTTATCGGGTCGACTGGTCGACCATCACCGAGAATAATTTACCGTTCCGTTTTCAGCAGGCGCCTGGAGCGCGTAACTCACTGGGCCGCTACAAGTTTAATATGCCGAGTTCAGATGCTATTTATCTGCACGATACGCCGAACCATAATCTGTTCCAGAAAGATGTTCGCGCGCTCAGCTCCGGCTGCGTACGCGTCAATAAGGCCTCGGAGCTGGCCAATATGTTGCTGCAGGACGCGGGCTGGAACGACACGCGTATTTCCGATGCCCTGAAGCAAGGGGACACGCGCTATGTCAATATTCGGCAAAATATACCGGTGAATTTATATTACTTAACGGCTTTTGTGGACGCTGATGGACGTACACAATATCGAACAGATATTTACAATTACGATCTCACCGCGCGATCCAGTGCACAAATTCTGACGAAAGCTGAACAATTAATCAGGTAAATGAAGTAGTTCAATGGATTTTGTTGTCCTAGCACTGGGTAAAAAAGGGCGCTGCTCCTCTGCAGCGCCCGATTTTCCTGGGGTGAGGCTGCCTTGACGTTGGCAATAATGCCCGGTAAGGTGCCTTTCGTGCGCCAGAAGTGCATATACATATCATTCCGCTCAATGCGTAGCGCGGTCAGCGCGAACGCTCTCCTTTGCCGGACAGCATCACGGCTGTGGCGAGCGATGGCGAGCTGGCGGTTAGCCTCGCGCGATGCGGAAAAAGTATATAACGATTCATTGACTGTAGACCTGATTATCATGGACAAATTTGACGCTAATCGCCGCAGATTGCTGGCGTTGGGTGGTGCTGCGCTGGGTGCTGCCGCCATTCTCCCTGCGCCGGCATTTGCCACCCTCTCGACCCCCCGTCCGCGTATTTTGACGCTGAATAACCTGCATACCGGTGAATCGCTCAAGGCGGAGTTTTTCGATGGCAGAGGCTATATTCAGGATGAATTAGCAAGACTTAATCATTTTTTCCGTGATTACCGCGCGAATAAAATTAAGTCCATCGATCCAAATCTGTTCGATCATCTTTATCGGTTGCAGGGATTGCTTGGCACCAACAAACCTGTCCAGCTTATTTCTGGTTATCGTTCCCTCGATACCAATGATGAGCTTCGCGCACGAAGCCGTGGTGTGGCAAAACACAGCTATCACACCAAGGGGCAGGCAATGGATTTCCATATTGAAGGTATTTCGTTAAGCAATATTCGCAAAGCGGCGTTATCTATGCGCGCAGGTGGTGTAGGATATTACCCACGTAGTAACTTTGTGCATATTGATACCGGTCCCGTAAGGCACTGGTAACGAAAGGAGCGTCATGAACTATCGTATTATTCCGGTTACCGCGTTCGCGCAGAACTGTTCTCTCATCTGGTGCGAACAAACCCGCCTGGCGGCGCTGGTCGATCCTGGCGGCGATGCTGAACGTATCAAAGCGGTGGTGGCGGAGGCGGGCGTCACGCTGATGCAGATCCTGCTGACGCATGGCCATCTCGATCACGTCGGCGCCGCTGCGGAACTGGCGCAGCATTATGGCGTACCGGTTATTGGTCCGGAAAAAGAAGATGAGTTCTGGCTGGAAGGATTGCCGGCGCAAAGCCGGATGTTCGGCCTGGAGGATTGCCAGCCGCTGCGTCCGGATCGCTGGCTCAATGAAGGCGATGTGGTCAATGTAGGGAATGTGGCGCTGCAGGTACTGCACTGTCCGGGCCATACGCCGGGTCACGTGGTCTTCTTTGATGACGCTTCCCGATTGCTCATTTCCGGAGACGTGATTTTTAAAGGCGGGGTGGGGCGCAGCGATTTTCCACGCGGCGACCATGGACAGTTGATTGCGGCCATTAAGGATAAGCTGTTGCCGCTGGGCGATGACGTGACCTTTATTCCCGGCCATGGTCCGCTGTCGACGCTGGGTGAGGAACGTCGTAACAACCCGTTCCTGCAGGATGAGATGCCGGTCTGGTAACAGACATGACGCGAACACATAAAAAAGGCCGCATTCGCGGCCTTTTTCTTTTATCTCGCTTAGAGCACGCTGTCGCTTACAGTACTGCGACGATGGCTTCGCACAGCGGCGCCATATTGTCAGGCGTCATCCCGGCCACGTTGATACGTCCGGAAGCAACCGCATAGATGGCGAACTCTTCACGCAGGCGCAGCACCTGCTCTTTAGTCAGGCCGCTGAATGAGAACATGCCGTTCTGCTGGCTGATAAAGCTGAAGTCGCGGCTCGCGCCTTTCTCCTGCAGGGTGTTGACGAACAGCAGGCGCATACGCTGGATGCGCTGGCGCATATCGGTCAGCTCCTGCTCCCAGATCGCACGCAGCGCATCGTTGCTCAGAATGGTGGCGACCACGGAGGCGCCATGCGCAGGCGGGTTGGAGTAGTTGGCGCGGATCACCGATTTCATCTGACTGAATGCGCGGTCCACGGCCTCCTGATCGGTGGCGACCAGCGTGCAGGCGCCGACGCGCTCATTGTACAGGCCAAAGTTTTTCGAGTAGGAGCTGGCGACCAGCAGCTCTTTGTGCAGCGCAGCAAAGGCGCGCAGACCTTCAGCATCTTCTTCCAGACCGCGGGCGAAGCCCTGGTAGGCGAAATCAAACAGCGGGAGCCAGCCTTTTTCCACTGACAGCTGAGCCAGCTGCTGCCACTGGTCGAGCGTCGGATCGATACCGGTCGGGTTGTGGCAGCAGCCGTGGAACAGCACCACGTCGCCGGCCTGGGCTTCGGTCAGGCTGGCCAGCAGACCCTCAAAGTCCAGCGCATGGTTAGCGGCGTCGTAGTAGGTATATTCGCGCACTTCCAGCCCGGCAGAGGTAAACACGCTCTTGTGGTTCGGCCAGCTTGGGTTGCTCACCCACACGCGTTTCACGTCGGTGTTTTTGGCGAGGAAGTCAGCCGCGACACGCAGAGCGCCAGTACCGCCTGGGGTCTGCGCAGTACGGGCGCGTTTATCAGCGATAATCGCATTGCCTTTACCGAACAGCAGCTCCTGTGTGCAGCGACCAAATTCAGGAATACCATCGATGCCCAGATAGTTTTTAGTCGTTTCATTTTCCAGCAGGTACTGCTCTGCTTTCTTGACGCTGGTCAGAACGGGTGTTTTACCGGTTTCATCCTTGTAAACACCAATTCCGAGGTTAATTTTTTCAGGGCGGTCATCGGCACGAAACAGATCGGCCAGACCTAAAATCGGGTCGGCTGGGGCGGCGGTAATGTTCTCAAACATGACGAGGTTCCATTGTGATTACTGAAGGGAAATCCGCTATCAGGTTAACGGGAGAATAACGAATTGCCAACCGTTTGCGACAAAAAGCGAGAAGGTTTTCGAAAGATACGATCTTTGCCTCACGAAAACAGAAAAGCAGGACCGAAGTCCTGCTTTGAAGGCATATCACGAAGGGGTGTACTGCAGATTAGAACTGGTAAACGATACCCACGGCCGCCTGGTCGTCGGTGGCTACGCCAGCCGCTTTGGTGTAATCGTTGTCGTCCAGCTGGTTGAATTTATACGCAGCGTAGACGTTCATGTTCTTGTTGAAGTAGTACCAGGTACCCACTTCGATGTATTTAACCAGATCCGCATCGCCGCCGGAGAAGCCAGCACGTGACTGCAGGTCTTTACCTTTGGTCTGCACGTAACCGATGGACGGACGCAGGCCGAAGTCGAACTGATACTGTACGACAGCTTCAAAGTTCTGGGTTTTGCCCGCGAAGTGGTTATCTTCTTCCGGAGTCATGTTGTAGGTCTGAGAGTACATGACCGCTGCATAGACGTTGTTGGCGTCATATTTTGCAGAGGTTGCCCAGGCTTCGGCTTTGTCGCCATTGCCGTCAGCTTTCTGATCGACGCTACGGTTGGAGCCGGAGTAGCCTGCAGACAGTGCGATACCGTTGTCGAACGCGTAAGTGGCTGCGGTGCTGAAGCCGTCGCCATTCTGCTTGCGAACCGCACGGTCGTGGTCGTTTTTACCCTGGTACTGCAGCGCGAAGCTCAGGCCGTCAACCAGACCAAAGAAGTCAGAGTTACGGTAGGTTGCCACGCCGTTGGTACGGCCGGTCATGTAGTTGTCGGTGTAGTTCCAGCCGTCGCCGCCCCATTCAACCAGCATATCGGTTGCTGCTTCGACGTCGTAGATCGCGCCGTAGTTACGGCCGTAGTCGAATGAACCGTATTCGCCCGCTTTCAGACCCGCGAACGCCAGACGGGTTTTCGTCGGCTGGGAACCTTCAACATTGGACGCATCCATGTTGTATTCCCACTGGCCGTAACCGGTCAGCTGATCGTTGATCTGAGTTTCGCCTTTCAGGCCGATACGGGCATAGGTGGTATCGTCGCTGCTGGTGTCGCCATTGGTGGTCCAGACGTGCTCGCCGACCATTTTCCCATAGAAGTCCAGTTTGTTGCCGTTTTTGTTATAGATTTCTGCAGCGTTGGCTGCACCGGCTACCAGCAGGGCAGGGATCACCACTGCCAGAATATTGCGCTTCATCATTATTTATTACCCTCATTAATATTTTTTATATGAACACGTGCCACTGCCGTCAATAAGTTCTGTCAATAAAAACTTACAGAACCATTGATGAGAGTTTGGTGTCTGAAGGCATCTTTCCATCCGCGACAACGTTTCGCTAGCCGGAAAATGCTACGAATATCTCATATGAGTAACAAAACGAAAAATCATGTAACTAAATGTGTATTTTGGGGAACTTTGTGAACTTAATCAAAATTCCGTTCCACCTGATGAGGTAAAACGTCATTGCTTATCTATCTATATGAATTATTTATGATTAATTTGGATAAGCGGCAATTCGTTCATTTTATGTGTTGAATTCGTCTTCTTTTTATTCAGCCTCTGTCTTGGCAAGACGTGCGGCGCATGGTTAAAAAATGAGCAAATTTATCAGGGGTTTTGCTCTGATATGAACATAAAGTGCGATCTGCATCACCGGTGTGCACCGAAACAGTGCGTAACATAAATGTGATTTCCAGGCCTTGATGTTTAAGTTTGTTGAATTTTGCTAACAGTAATTGACATAAAAAAAGGCCAGCTTGCGCTGGCCTTTCAGGTTTATGTCAGAAAAATTTAGAATGTCGCGTTGCGCGGGGTACGCGGGAACGGAATGACATCGCGGACGTTCTGCACGCCGGTGACGTAAGCGATCAGACGTTCGAAGCCCAGACCGAAGCCGGAGTGCGGTACGGTGCCGTAGCGGCGCAGGTCGCGATACCACCAGTAGTCTTCTTTGTTGAGCCCCATCTCTGCCATACGCGCGTCCAGCACGTCGAGACGCTCCTCACGCTGGGAACCACCGATGATCTCGCCGATGCCCGGCGCCAGCACGTCCATTGCCGCGACGGTTTTACCGTCTTCGTTAAGGCGCATGTAGAAGGCCTTAATGTCTTTCGGATAGTTTTTCACCACGACCGGCGCTTTGAAGTGTTCTTCAGCCAGATAACGCTCGTGCTCGGAGGAGAGATCCACGCCCCAGTAAACCGGGTTCTCAAACTGCTTGCCGCAGTTTTCCAGGATAGTGACGGCATCGGTGTAATCCACCTGAGCAAAATCAGCGGAGACGAAACGCTGCAGACGGTCGATAGCGTCTTTGTCTACGCGCTCGGCGAAGAACTGCATGTCATCCGCACGCTCTTCCAGTACCGCCTTGAAGACGTACTTGAGCATCGCTTCCGCCAGACCAGCAACATCGTTCAGGCTCGCGAAGGCGACTTCCGGCTCCAGCATCCAGAACTCCGCCAGGTGGCGGCTGGTGTTGGAGTTTTCGGCGCGGAAGGTTGGGCCGAAGGTGTAGATTTTCGACAGTGCGCAGGCATAGGTCTCGCCGTTCAGCTGGCCGGATACGGTCAGGAACGACTCTTTACCAAAGAAGTCTTTATCGAAGTCGACTTTGCCCTGATCGTTACGCGGCAGGTTTTCCAGATCCAGCGTCGACACGCGGAACATTTCGCCGGCGCCTTCGGTATCGGAAGCGGTGATCAGCGGGGTGGAAACCCAGAAGAAGCCCTGTTCGTCGAAGAATCGGTGCAGCGCCTGCGCCAGGGTATGACGCACGCGAGCTACCGCGCCAATCAGGTTGGTGCGCGGACGCAGGTGCGCTACTTCACGCAGATACTCGATGCTGTGGCGCTTGGCCGCCATCGGGTAGGTGTCCGGGTCTTCCACCCAGCCGGTGACTTCCACGCTGGTCGCCTGGATCTCAAAGCTTTGACCCTGGCCCTGGGAAGCCACGACTTTACCGGTGACAATCACCGAGCAACCGGTGGTCAGACGCAGCACTTCCTGATTGTAATTGGGCAGAGAATTATTAATAACGGCCTGTACAGGATCAAAGCAGGAACCGTCATAGACGGCGAGGAATGAAAAGCCAGCTTTAGAATCTCGGCGGGTACGCACCCATCCGCGGACCGTGACTTCGCTGTCAACGGCAACGCGGCCCTGGAGTACGTCGGCTACAGGCACAACGCTCATAATAATCTCTCTATGTAGTCCAATAAAAAAGTCTCTTCCCCCTACAGCGGGGGGATATCTATGTTACCTGTCATCTTCCATCAGACAAGTAGATTTCGCACAGGGAAGGGTGGATTTCGGAAATAAATACACCTCCGGGGCGTTCTTTGGCTCCCCATGTCGACTTTTACACGACTTACTCGATAATGACCGTCATTTCCTGCTTCGCATTTTGCATCGACACGATGGTCCGGAAAGACTTGATATTTCCCGAGGCAAAAAAGAGTTCACGGGTTAGCGCTTCGTATTCCGCCATATCACGGACGTTGATCACGAGCAGAAAATCGAAGTCGCCAGTGACATAGTAGACCTGCTGCACTTGCGGACAGGTTACGAAACGCTGTTTATCCTCCTCAAGCAGATCGAGACGTTCATTCTCAATGGTCACCTGCACCATAATGGTGATCGGTCTTCCCACTTTACTGGCGTCCACTAAGCTAACACTGCCTTTAATCACTCCTGCATCCTCCAGTGCAGCGATACGCCGATTGACTGCCGAAGGAGACAGGCTGATCCGATCGGCGATCTCCCGTTGCGACAAGCGATTATTACGCTGCAAGAGCGTAAGAATTTTTTTATCCCATGCGTCAAGTTTCATCATATATCTCGTCCTGCAAGCCTGTGATCAACCTCACTAATGCAACGTTGTTGCGTGAGAATGATAAAACAGAGTGAAAATTGCGGCGCGATGGGCAACTTTGCGCCAATTAACCGCCGGGCGCAGTGTACCATCACAGGCAGTGGGAAAGCGGTATATCGCGACAAAAAGCCTCTCACATTCTGACTTAACCAATTTAAAGCGACCGTCCTGTCTCAGGCCGCACGGATCCGTGCACCCGTCGTTTAGGCGGAATGGTCGCAAATAACGTTATCGTCGCAGGACGATATGAAAATAGAGGTGCCTGAATAGTGGACACAATTAAATTTCAACTTAACGCCCGGCGGCAGCCCTATGGCCAGGGAGCAGACTTGAGTCTGCTGAATGAAAGCGTGGGGAACGAAGTGCTGGCATTCCATCAAAAATTTCCTGATTACCGGGTCACGCCGCTGCGTAAGCTGGAATTTTTAAGCCAGCGGCTGGGGCTGGGATCGATCCATATAAAAGATGAAGCGCAGCGATTCGGTTTGAATGCGTTTAAAGGACTAGGCGGGTCCTATGCGATGGGGAAATATCTCGCCGCTCTGCTTGAGCGAGATATTAATACGTTGAGCTTTGCCGAGCTTAATTCACCAGTGATTAAGGCGCGTATCAAGGACATCGTATTTGTGACTGCTACCGACGGTAACCACGGACGTGGCGTGGCGTGGGCGGCTGAGCAGCTTGGGCTGCGTGCGGTGGTGTATATGCCAAAGGGCTCGTCGCCGGTACGCGCGCAGAATATTCGCCGGCATGGCGCCGAATGCACGATTACTGAACTGAACTACGACGACACAGTTCGGCTGGCGGCCAAAACCGCGCGCGAGCAGGGATGGGTTCTACTCCAGGATACCGCCTGGCAGGGCTACGAGCAGATCCCCACATGGATCATGCAAGGCTATATGACCCTCGCTGTTGAAATCTGGCAGCAGCTGGCAGAAAGCGGAGCGCCGATGCCGACGCATCTGTTTTTACAAGCCGGGGTCGGGTCGTTTGCCGGTAGCATCATGGGATATTTCATCGAAAAGATGCAGCAGCAGGCTCCCACCATCATCATCGTTGAGCCGCACAAGGCGAACTGCCTGTATCGCTCGGCAACCATTAATGACGGACTGCCGCACAGCGTCGGCGGGGATATGTCAACTCTGATGGCCGGGCTTGCCTGTGGTGAACCTAACATCACCAGCTGGCCAATGCTCCGCGACCATGCCACCTGTTTTATTTCCGCCGACGATTGTCTGGCGGCCAACGGCATGCGCCTGTTGGCCGCTCCGCGACCAGGTACTGACGAACCTTTTGTCTCCGGGGAATCCGGCGCTATTGGCACAGGAGTGCTTTATGCGCTGATGACTCAACCGGCGTATCGCGAGCTTGCCGAATCGCTGCGCCTGAATGCCGATGCACAGGTTCTGTTAATCAGCACGGAAGGAGATACATCACCCGATGTCTATGAAGACATCGTCTGGTTTGGCCGTAATGGTTGAGCGCTATCGACAATAACAAGGGGGCCATCTTACCTACCCTACAAGCCCTCGGTATGACAAGCGTTCTGACTCATAACGAAAACATACGCGCTTTCGCGTCATGCATAGAGAGAACCTGACCGATGAATACTGAAAATATAATTATCAATAAAGGATATTCCGATCCCGCAAAGTGGCATAGCGAAGATACCGTGTGGGTGCTTGGCCTGTTCGGCACGGCAATTGGCGCCGGGGTGTTGTTTCTGCCGATTAACGCCGGAATTGGCGGTTTTTGGCCGCTGCTTATCGTTTTTGCTCTCGCTTTTCCCATTACTTATCTGGCGCATCGCGGGCTGGCACGATTTATTTATTCTTCCAACACGCCGGAAAGCACGATCACCGATGTCATTGGCGAGCATTTTGGCGCGCTAGCGGGGAAGGTGTTTACCGTTATCTATTTCTTCGCTGTGTACACCATTTTGATTATGTATGCGGTAGCCATTACGAATACTGCGCAAAGTTTTATCAGCCATCAACTGGGGCTGGCGGAGCCGCCGCGGGCAGTGGTGTCGATTGTGCTGATCCTCGGGCTGATGTTTATTGTCCGCCTCGGGCAGCGTTTGATTATGCGCGTGATGAGCACCCTGGTTTATCCCTTCATTATTTCACTTATTTTTATGGCGCTGTTTTTGATTCCGCACTGGAACGGCGCGATTTTGCACACCGTGAGCTTCAGCGCAATGGGCGATGGGCGCGGCATTTTACTGACGCTGTGGATGACTTTTCCGGTGCTGGTTATGTCGTTTAACCACTATCCGATCGTCTCGCCGATGGTGGTGCGCCAGAAGCAGCGCTACGGACTCGCGCTTGCCGAGCGCAAATGCGCGCAGATCCAGCGCTATGGCATCCTCTTAATGACCGTGGTGGTGCTATTTTTCGTTCTCAGCTGCGTGTTGAGCCTGTCACCACAGCAGTTAGCGGAAGCAAAAGCGCAGAATTTGTCGATCCTGTCGTACCTTGCCAACCAGTTTGAGACGCCGATTATTGCCTGGCTATCGCCAATCATTGCGTTTGTCGCGATTACGAAATCGTTTCTTGGCCACTATATCGGCGCTTATGAATCGCTGCGCGATCTGATTATCGAGGCCGCCGCCGCGCGGGGGAAAAAACCGACTATCCGCGCAGTTGACGCCGTTATTCTGGTTTTTATGGTCCTCACCTGCTGGTTCGCCGCCTATAAGAACCCAAGCATCCTCGGTATTATCGAGTGCATCAGCGGCCCGACCGGGGCTGCGATTCTACTGCTGTTGCCGATGTATGCCATTCATAAGTTACCGGTGCTGGCGCCGTATCGCGGCAAAGCCAGCAACGTTTTCGTCACCCTGATTGGGTTAATTACCGTATCCGCCATTTTTTACGGCATGTTCCAGTAACCCCGAACAATAGCGAGATGTTTTATGAGTCATGATCTACAGATAAACGGCCAGCGGCTGATCGATTCCCTGTTTGCGCTTGGTGAATGCGGCGCGTTGGAAGGCGGCGGCGTCTGCCGCCTTGCGGCGACCGCGGAAGATAAAGCCGGTAGGGACTTTGTTGTTGCCCGGATGAACGCGCTGGGGCTGACTATCTATATCGATGCTATCGGCAACGTTACCGGTGTTTATCGCGGAGAAGAGGCGCTACCGATGGTGATGATGGGGTCGCATATCGACACCGTGGGTACTGGCGGCCTGTACGATGGCAACTACGGCGTTATGGCCGGCCTTGAGGTGATTGCCACCCTCCAGGATGCCGGGATCCGCACCCGACGACTGTTGGCGGTAACCTTCTTTACTAATGAGGAGGGGGTGCGCTTCCAGCCCGATATGATGGGAAGCGTGGTGTTTGCCGGGGAGTATCCACTGGCGCAGGCCCTGGCGGCAAAAGACCACAATGGCATTACTCTTGACGAGGCGCTGCGGGAGATTGGCTATAAAGGCGAACATCAGCCGGGCAATCTGCCGGTAGATAGCTACGTCGAACTACATATCGAACAGGGACCTATCCTCGATAAGGAACGGATTGATATCGGCGTCGTCACCGGCGTGCAGGGTATTTCATGGCAAGAATTTACGCTAACAGGCGTGTCGAATCACGCCGGTACGACACCGATGTCCATGCGCCGCGATGCCGGCCTGGCGGCGGCGAAAATCGCCGTTTTTGCCCGTGAACTGGCGATGAGCCTCGGCGGCAATCAGGTGTCTACCGTCGGGCATATCAGCGTTAAACCCAACCTGATTAACGTCATTCCAAATCACGTCGTGATGTCGGTGGATTTACGCAATACCGATAACGCTATCTTAATTGAAGCGGAACGGCGCTTAGCCGAGTTTGTCGCCACAACGGCGCAGGAAGAGGGGGTGGAGATAGCCAGCCGTTCACTGGTACGTTTTAACCCGGTCATTTTTGCCGATGAAATCGTCAATGCCGTTGAAGCGGAGGCGAAACGTCAAGCCCTCAGTTATCGGCGCCTGCCGAGCGGCGCCGGCCACGACGCGCAATTTATGGCTTCGGTATGCCCCGCAGGGATGATTTTTGTCCCCTGTGTTGACGGCATTAGCCACAACGTCAATGAACATAGCGAAGCCAAAGATCTCATTGCCGGCGCCAATGTGCTGCTGCAGGTGGTATTACAGCGCGCGCAGCGTGCGGCATAATTTTTACAGGAGTGAAGAATGAATCAACAACAGCTAAAGCAGCAGCTTATTGCCTGGCGCCATCACCTGCATGCCAATCCGGAAAGCGCCTTTGAAGAAGTCAAAACCTCGCAGTTTATCGCCGAGAAACTCGAAGCGATGGGCATTGAGGTTCATCGTAATATAGGTAAAACTGGGCTGGTGGGCGTGTTGAAATGCGGCGACGGTAACGGTGTTATCGCCATCCGCGCCGATATCGATGCTATTCAATTGAACGAACAGGGTGAACGGCCTTACCGCTCCACGACCGCCGAACGGATGCACGGCTGCGGGCATGATGGCCATACCTGCATTGCGCTGGGCGCGGCGCAGTTGCTATTGCAGCGGCAAAACTTTAACGGCACGGTCTGTTTTGTTTTTCAACCTGCGGAAGAACCCGGTTATGGCGCCAATGCGATGATGACGGACGGCGTTATCGAGCGTTTCGGCATCGAGGAGATTTACGGCCTGCACAATATGCCGGGTATGAAGGCCGGGACCATCGCCACCCGTGTCGGCGGTATTATGGCCAGCGAAGATAACTTTATTATCCGTATTAAGGGGCAGGGGGCGCATGCCGCCCGGCCGCATATGGCGAAGGATCCGCTGGTGATTGCGGCAGAAATTATTCTGGCGCTGCAGACCATCGTTTCACGCAATATCGACCCGAACGTGCCGGCGGTGATCTCCTGTACGGAGCTTCATACTGACGGTATCCGCAATGCGATCCCCACGCATGTGGAAATTAAAGGGGATACCCGCAGCTACTCGGCTGACGTACAGGCGCTGCTGGAAGCGCGCATGCGGACCATTAGCGAAGCGATTTGCGCGATGCACGGTGCGACGTGCCAGTTCAGCTATACCCATGAATTTGCGCCAACGGTGAACTGGCAGCAATGCGTTGATGTGGCGGTCACCGCTGCGATTAACGTGGTAGGGGCTGAGAAGGTGGACGGCAACGTCGCACAGATGATGATTTCGGAGGATTTTGGCGCTTTTCTGCAAAAAATCCCCGGCTGTTTCATCTTTTTAGGCAACGGCGATAGTTCAGATGCTCAGGGCAATACACCGTTGCATAATGCCTGCTACGACTTTAATGATGAGATATTGCTAACTGGCGCGGAGTATTTTGCCGAGGTCGTCAGAACCCGTCTGCCGCAGGAGTGATATTGATTGGCCCGATAGCAGAATGCCGTCGGGCCATGTTTTTTAGCTCGCCTTTTTAATCGGCGGCAGGTCGAACGCCTCGCGCAGGGCGCGGACGAAGGCCTTATCGTGGCAGATGGTTTTCCCCGGGCTGTCGGAGAGTTTCGCCACCGGTTTGCCGTTACATTCCACCAGCTTAATCACGATATTGAGCGGTTTAACCTGCGGCAGATCGCAGGTTAAACGGGTGCCGATACCAAAGCTCAATTTCACCCGCGAGGCGAAGTGGCGATACAAATCGACCGCTTTGGCGAGATCGAGATTATCGGAGAAGACCAGCACTTTGCTCAGCGGATCGATGCCCAGCTTCTGATAATGGGCGATGGCTTTTTCACCCCATTCCACCGGGTCGCCGGAGTCATGGCGCAAACCCTGATAGCGGGTAGCGAATTCCGGACCAAAATCGCGCAGGAACGCATCCATGGTGATGCAGTCGGTCAGCGCGATGCCCAGCTGGTCGGGATACTCTTCCAGCCAGGCGGCAAGGGCCGCCCGCTGGCTGCTGGCGAGGTTCGGGCTGATCTGCTGGTGGGCCTGGAACCATTCGTGCGCCTGGGTGCCCATCGGGGTTAAATGTAAACGACGAGCCAGATCGTAATTGCTGGTGCCGACAAACCACGGCTCCTGCTGCAGACGTTGCACAATGGCCTCTTGCACTTCGCGTGAAAAACGACGGCGGGTGCCGAAGTCCATCAGGCGGAAGGCGCGCATATCGAGGCCAGCGGTCATGCTGGCGAAGTCGCCTAGCTTATGTTCCAGCGTGTTCAGCGCCTGATCGACGCCCATTTCTGGTGAACGATAGCGATGGACCAGCTCGCTTATCACCGCCAGCAGCGGGACTTCCCACATGATGGCTTCACGCCACGGGCCGGTAAGGCGAATGTTCAGCTTGCCGTTGTCATTGCTGACCGTGACCTGGCGCGGGTCATAGCGAAAATCGCGCAGCCAGTCGAGATAATCCTGGCGGAAAAAGGGAAGGGTGGACAACCAGTGATATTCATCATCCCGCAGTCTCAGGTCGCGCATGGACTCCACCTGCTCGCGGATCGCGTCGGCATAAATGCCGAGCAGGTCGTCTCCGCGGCAGCGAAACTCCGCCGCCACATGCACATCGCCGTAGCGGTGGAAGACAGCCTGCTGCATGTGCAGCTTGTAGGCATCCGTATCAAGCAGCGAGTGCAGTACAGGAGAAGTGAATTGTGTCATGGTGCGCAGTAGCATCCTCTCACTGGAGCGTTCCATCCAAACCAACGCGAAAAAAGGAGGCGGAGTATACCTTTATTACCCGGCTCTGTCCCGCGATGGCGAGCGATGGCGACGCTGACGGTCATTTGCGAGGCCTAGTTTAATATATTGAACATGGATCACACCACAAGCTTTGCGTCGGGTCGAGGGCATTTCGTGCCGCGCGTGTTAACAAAATGTAGCGGTTTTCGTGTTTCACATTGAAAAGATGAAGATTCTGCATAGCGCGATTGACACAACGGGAATAGACTGGGACGACACTTTACCCAAGATGCGAAAGGTTTTTTATGACACAACAGCCCCAAGCCAAATACCGCCACGACTATCGTGCGCCGGAGTATCTGATTAGCGATATCGATTTGACCTTTGACCTGGATGCCGCAAAAACCGTCGTTACGGCCGAGAGCAAGGTCTCCCGCCACGCGGCTGCGTCTGATGTGCCATTGCGCCTCGACGGCGAAGATCTGACCCTGATCGCGCTGCAAGTGAACGGCCAGCCGTGGAGTGACTATAAAGAAGAAAACAATCAGCTGGTGATCGGCGGTCTGCCGGAGCATTTCACCCTGACCATCGTCAATGAGATCAGCCCGGCGGCGAACACCGCGCTGGAAGGCCTGTATCAGTCAGGCGAAGCGCTGTGTACTCAGTGCGAAGCGGAAGGTTTCCGCCATATTACCTGGTACCTGGACCGCCCGGACGTGCTGGCGCGGTTTACCACCAAAATCATCGCCGACAAAGCGAAATACCCGTTCCTGCTCTCCAACGGCAACCGCATGGCGCAGGGAGAGCTGGAGAATGGCCGTCACTGGGTACAGTGGCAGGATCCGTTCCCGAAACCGTGCTACCTGTTTGCGCTGGTGGCCGGTGATTTTGACGTCCTGCGTGACACCTTTACCACTCGCTCCGGTCGTGAAGTGGCGCTGGAGCTGTACGTCGATCGCGGCAATCTCGACCGCGCGCCGTGGGCAATGACCTCGCTGAAAAATTCCATGAAATGGGATGAGGAGCGCTTTGGCCTCGAGTACGACCTCGACATCTATATGATTGTCGCCGTCGACTTCTTTAATATGGGCGCGATGGAGAACAAAGGACTCAACGTCTTTAACTCCAAATATGTCCTGGCCCGTACCGATACCGCCACCGATAAAGACTATCTTGATATCGAGCGGGTGATTGGTCATGAGTATTTCCATAACTGGACCGGCAACCGCGTCACCTGCCGCGACTGGTTCCAGCTCAGCCTGAAAGAAGGGCTGACCGTGTTCCGCGATCAGGAGTTCAGCTCCGACCTCGGCTCACGGGCGGTTAACCGCATCAACAATGTGCGCACCATGCGCGGGTTGCAGTTTGCCGAAGACGCCAGCCCGATGGCGCACCCGATCCGCCCGGATATGGTTATCGAAATGAACAACTTCTACACCCTGACGGTTTATGAAAAGGGTGCCGAAGTGATCCGCATGCTGCACACCCTGCTGGGTGAAGAAAACTTCCAGAAAGGGATGCAGCTGTACTTTGAACGCCATGACGGCAGCGCCGCGACCTGCGATGATTTCGTCCAGGCGATGGAGGATGCCTCTAACGTCGATCTGTCACACTTCCGCCGCTGGTACAGCCAGTCCGGTACGCCAATCGTCACCGTGCATGACGACTACAACCCGGAAACCGAGCAGTACACGCTGACCATCAGCCAGCGTACGCCGCCGACCGCTGAGCAGGCCGAGAAACAGCCGTTGCATATCCCGTTTGCCATTGAGCTGTACGATAACGAAGGCAAGGTGATCCCCCTGCAGAAGGGCGGCCATCCGCTGCACCCGGTGCTCAATGTAACTCAGGCCGAGCAGACTTTCGTCTTCGATAACGTCTATTTCCAGCCGGTGCCGGCGCTGCTGTGCGAATTTTCAGCACCAGTGAAACTGGAATATAAGTGGAGCGATCAGCAGCTCACCTTCCTGATGCGCCATGCGCGGAATGATTTCTCGCGCTGGGATGCGGCGCAGAGCCAGCTCGCGACCTACATCAAGCTGAACGTCAACCGTCATCAGCAGGGACAGCCGCTGTCGCTGCCGGTACACGTGGCGGACGCCTTCCGCGCCATCCTGCTGGACGAGAAGATTGACCCGGCGCTGGCCGCCGAGATCTTAACCCTGCCGTCGGCCAACGAAATCGCCGAGATGTTCGCCATTATCGATCCAATCGCCATCGCCACCGTGCGCGAAGCGCTCACCCGCACTCTGGCGAACGAACTGGCGGACGAATTCCTCGCGGTTTATCACGCCAATAAACTCGACAGCTACCGTGTGGAGCACGCCGATATTGGTAAGCGTGCCCTGCGCAATACCTGCCTGCGCTATCTGGCGTTTGCGGAGCCAACGCTGGGCGATAAGCTGGTGTCGGCGCAGTATCACCAGGCGGATAACATGACCGACGCGCTGGCCGCCCTGTCGGCAGCGGTTGCCGCCGAGCTGCCGAGCCGCGATGCGCTGATGCAGGAGTATGACGATAAATGGCATCAGGACGGTCTGGTGATGGATAAGTGGTTTATCCTGCAGTCCACCAGCCCGGCGGCCAATGTGGTGGAAACAGTGCGTGGTCTGCTGAATCACCGTTCATTCAGCATGAGCAACCCGAACCGTGTGCGGTCGTTAATCGGTGCTTTCGCCAGCAGCAACCCGGCGGCGTTCCATGCTGAAGACGGCAGCGGCTACCAGTTCCTGGTGGAGATGCTGACCGAACTTAACCAGCGCAACCCGCAGGTGGCGTCGCGTCTTATTGAGCCGTTGATTCGTCTGAAGCGTTATGATGAGAAGCGACAGGCGCTGATGCGCGCTGCGCTGGAGCAGTTGAAGGGGCTGGAGAATCTCTCCGGCGATCTGTTCGAGAAAATCAGTAAGGCGCTGGCGTAACGGTGGCAAAATCCCCGGTTGCGCTCTCGCTTACCGGGGCTACAGCGCTGTGCGATTTGGTAGCCCGGCCGAGCGAAGCGCGGGCCGGGGACGTTAGTTAGCCATGACTAAACAAACGCGGCGCACGCTCGCTGTCGCCGCGTTTCATCACCCGATCCAGCACCTCTGCCTCCAGCTCGGCCAGCTTCGCCGACCCGGTGCGCCGCGGTCGCGGAATATCCACGTTCAAATCGAGGCCAATTTTCTTCTCTTCAATTAACAGCACCCGGTCGGCCATGGCCACCGCTTCACTGACGTCGTGCGTCACCAGCAGGACCGTAAAACCATGCTCCTGCCACAGAGAGACGATCAGCTCCTGCATCTCCAGACGGGTGAGGGCGTCCAGCGCTCCCAGCGGCTCGTCCAGCAGCAGCAGGCGCGGGCGATGGATCAGCGCGCGGGCCAGCGCAACGCGCTGCTTTTGCCCACCTGACAGCGCCGCCGGCCACTCCTGCGCACGGCTCTCGAGTCCGACGCTGGCCAATGCCTGTAGGGCGGCGTCGCGCCAGGCGCCTTTTAACCCCAGCCCGACGTTATCAATCACCGTTTTCCACGGCAGCAGGCGCGCATCCTGAAACATCATCCGGGTGTCGTCCTGGATCGCCGCCAGGGGTGTCGCGCCCGCCAGCAGCTCGCCAGCGTTCGGTTTTTCCAGACCCGCCAGCAGGCGCAGCAGGGTACTCTTGCCGCCGCCGCTGCGGCCCACCACCGCCACAAACTGGCCGCTGGGAATATGCAGATCCAGCTCGTTAAGAATAGTGTTATCGCCATAGCGTTTCGTCACCCCGTTCAGCAGCAGCGGGATACCTGGGGTCAGACGGGCAGTGTTCATGCGTTAGCCTCCTGAAGATGATACGCCGGGTTCCAGCGCAGCCAGAGCCGTTCCAGCAGCTGGGCGCAGACATCGGCCAGTTTGCCAAGGATGGCGTAAAGAATGATGGCGACCACCACCACGTCGGTTTGTAGAAATTCACGCGCATTCATCGCCAGATAACCGATACCGGCATTCGCCGAGATGGTTTCAGCGACAATAAGCGTCAGCCACATCAGGCCAAGAGCGAAACGCACGCCGACCATAATTGAGGGCAGGGCGCCGGGTAAAATCACGTGACGAAACAGCGCGAAGCCGGATAAACCATAGCTGCGCGCCATCTCTACCAGCCCACGGTCGATATTACGGATCCCATGCCAGGTGTTGATATAGATCGGGAACAGGGTGCCCAGCGACACAAGGAAGATCTTGGCGGTCTCGTCGATGCCGAACCACAGAATTACCAGCGGGATCAGCGCCAGATGCGGGACATTGCGCAGCATCTGGATCGAGGTGTCCAGCAGACGCTCGCCCCAGCGTGACAGGCCGCTGATCAGGCCGAGCACCAGCCCGATGGAGCCGCCGATGGCGAAGCCGACCAGCGCCCGCCACGAGCTGATGGCCAGATGCTGCCACAGCTCACCGCTGGCCGAGAGCGTCCAGAACGCTTTCAATACCCCCTCCGGCGAGGGAAGCACCCGCGTCGAGAGCCAGCCGACGGACGAGGCCAGCTGCCAGACAATGACCGTCCCCACCGGCAGCAGCCAGGGGGCGAGGCGTAACAACAGGGGATGGGTTGATTTTGCCATCAGTGTCTCCTCAGCTTTGCGCCACTTTACGCGGGATAAACTCGTTGGCGACCGCTTCCCCCTGCAGGCGCAGGTTTTGCGGCTGCGGGATAGACGGCACGGCGACGTCGAGCAGGGGGAACAACAGCTCGCCGACCCGATACGCCTCTTCCAGATGCGGATAGCCGGAGAAGATAAAGCTATCAATACCCAGCGCAGCGTATTCATTGATTCGTTCGGCAACGGTGGCGGCATCGCCCACCAGCGCAGTACCGGCGCCGCCGCGCGCTAAGCCGACGCCGGCCCACAGGTTGGGGCTGATCTCGAGCTGATCGCGTCGACCGTTGTGCAGCGCCGCCATTCGCTTTTGACCGACGGAGTCGGTTCTGGCGAAGGCCGCCTGGGCGCGGGCGATCGTTTCATCATCAAGGTGGGAGATAAGGCTGTCCGCCGCCTGCCAGGCTTCCTCGTTGGTTTCCCGCACGATCACGTGCAGACGGATGCCAAAACGCACCCGGCGCCCATGCCGGGCCGCTTTCTCCCGGACCTGAGCAATCTTCTCTGCCACCTGCTTCGGCGGTTCACCCCAGGTGAGATAGAGATCGACCTGCTCGGCGGCCAGATCCTGCGCGACGTCAGACGATCCGCCGAAATAGAGCGGTGGACGGGGCTGCTGGAGCGGCGGGAACAGCAGCTTAGCGTCGCGAACGCGCTGATGCTTGCCGTTAAAGGTGACGGTTTCTCCCTCCATCAGCTTGCGCCAGATGTGGGTAAATTCAGCTGAGGCCTCATAGCGCTCGGTGTGGTCGAGGAAGACGCCGTCGCCGGCCAGCTCGGCGGGATCGCTGCCGGTGACCAGATTGAACAGCGCCCGGCCGTTTGACAGTCGGTCCAGGGTCGCCGCCTGGCGGGCGGCTACCGTCGGCGACACCACGCTAGGCCTGAGGGCGACAAGAAATTTCAGCCGCTGCGTCACCGGGATCATCGAGGCCGCAACCAGCCAGGCATCTTCACATGAGCGTCCGGTCGGGATCAGCACGCCGGTGAACCCCAGCCGATCCGCCGTCTGCGCGATTTGCTGCAGATAGCCGTAATCGACCGGACGGGCGCCCTCTTCGGTGCCCAGATAACGACCATCACCATGGGTCGGTAAAAACCAGAACATATTCAGACTCATGATTTCGCTCCTTGTGCGGCGGCGGGCTGCCAGATACGGGCCCGGATATCAACTTTTTTCGGCACCAGCTTGTTCTCATAGAACAGGTCGGCCGTCTGCTGCTGGCGAGCGGCGGTTTCGGCGCTCACCGGGGTTACTGAGGTGGGGGGACGATGGTCCAGATAGCTGGCGATCACCGCTTCCGGTAATCCCATCGTTTTCGCCAGCAGCGTAATGCTTTGCGCGCGCTGGCTATGGGTCAGGGCATCGGCCTGAGTAAAGGTATCGAGTACGCCTTCAATGAAAGCGCCATTGCGTTCAGCGTAGGGGCGGGAAGCAAGATAGAACGATCCCGTCTGTTTCAGATCGGTTCCGTCAGTGAGTACCCGGGCGCCGCCCTGCAGCAGCGCGGCGGAGTAGTACGGATCCCAGATGGCCCAGGCGTCGACATTACCCTGCTGGAAGGCGGCGCGCGCATCGGCGGGGGCAAGGTAAACCGGCTGAATATCGCTAAATTTCAGGCCCGCCAGCTGCAGGGCGCGCAGCAGCAGATTGTGGGAGCTGGAACCTTTCTGGAAAGCGACCTTTTTCCCTTTTAATTCGGCAACGTTGTGAATAGGACTGCCTTGCGCCACCAGGATGACTTCCGCTTTCGGCTTGGGCGGCTCCGAACCGATATAGACCAGATCGGCGCCCGCCGCCTGAGCAAAGATAGGCGGAATGTCGCCAGTACTGCCGATGTCAATGCTGCCGACGTTCAGCGCCTCCAGCATCTGCGGACCGGCCGGGAATTCAATCCACGAGATATGGGTGCCCGGATAGCGCTGCTCCAGCAGCTGATGGCTCTTCGCCAGCACCATGCTGACGCTGCCTTTCTGATAACCAATGCGCAGGGCATCGGGCGCCGCCGGGGCGGCGTGGCCCAGCGCGGAGAACAACAGCAGTCCGCCGAGGGTCAGCGCGCGGAGAGGATTAAACATGTTCCACCCCACGCAGAGACGTTAACGACGGGGCGCGGCTGCTGGGACGATGCAGCGCCTGCCAGAAGGTCTCCAGGGACTCATCCAGGCGCCGCTGCAGGTTAGGGGTGAACTGCGGCTTATGCTGGTAATCCGTGACCTGGCTGTCATCGGCGAAGACGCCATGGAGGATCTCCTGGGCCTTCAGGGCATTCAGGACGGGTTTCAGAGCGTAGTCCACCGCCAGCATGTGGGCGATGGTGCCGCCAGTGGCCAGCGGTAGCACGATTTTGCCCTCCAGCGCGCGCTCAGGAAGCAGATCGAGCAGGGTTTTCAGGGCGCCGGAAAACGAGGCTTTATACACCGGCGTGGCGATAATCAGACCGTCGGCCCCGGCCAGTTGCTCATTGAGCGTTTGTAGCGCCGGGTTGTCAAAGCGAGCGTACAGGAGGTCTTCCGGGGCAAAGTTCTGCAGATGCCAGTGGCAGACTTCGATATCGGCGGCGGTGAGCGTCTCTCTGGCATATTCCAGCAGGGCGCTGGAACGGGAAGGGTAACGCGGGCTGCCCGCAAGCGTAATGACGCGCATCTCTCTCTCCTTATAACTAAATGTTTGCATTTATCTATAATTGATAACATTTGCAGTGAGTGTGACAGAGCACCATTATTTCCCTAAATGATTTATCCACCGTTAGATAGCCGAAAAGCGCATAACGGCGCGGGGAGAGGTAATCGTTTGCGCTGATGGGTGATTTTTTGTCGCAGGTCAATTCCCTTTCAGCTGCGGATCGCACATAATACGCCCCCGGTTTGCACACCGGGAATCCAGGAGAGTTCATGTACTACCCCTTCGTTCGTAAAGCCCTTTTTCAGCTCGATCCTGAGCGCGCTCATGAAGTTACCTTTCAACAATTACGCCGTGTCACCGGGACGCCGCTGGAAATGCTGGTTCGCCAGAAGGTACCGGCCAGGCCCGTTACCTGCATGGGGCTGACCTTTAAAAATCCGCTGGGTCTGGCGGCCGGGCTGGATAAAAATGGGGAATGCATTGACGCGCTGGGCGCGATGGGTTTTGGTTCGATTGAGATCGGCACCGTCACCCCGCGTCCGCAGCCGGGCAACGATAAACCGAGGATCTTCCGTCTGGTGGATGCCGAGGGGTTGATCAACCGCATGGGCTTTAATAACCATGGCGTTGATAACCTGGTTGAGAACGTGAAAAAGGCGCATTTTGACGGCGTGCTGGGCATCAATATCGGCAAAAATAAAGATACGCCGGTGGAGCACGGTAAAGATGATTACCTGATTTGTATGGAAAAAGTCTATCCTTACGCCGGGTATATCGCCATTAATATCTCCTCACCGAATACCCCGGGGCTGCGTACGCTGCAATACGGTGAAGCGCTCGATGATTTACTCTCCGGTATTAAAAATAAGCAGCTTGAGCTGCAGCAAAAGCATCAGAAATATGTTCCGGTCGCCGTGAAGATCGCGCCGGATCTTTTACCAGAGGAATTGATCCAGGTTGCCGATAGCCTCGTGCGTCATAATATTGATGGGGTAATTGCAACCAATACCACCCTCGATCGTTCTCTGGTTCAGGGAATGAAACATTGTGATGAGACCGGTGGGCTTAGCGGTCGTCCATTACAATTAAAGAGCACTGAAATTATCCGTATGCTCTCCGCTGAGCTGAATGGTCGTTTGCCTATCATCGGCGTGGGCGGTATTGATTCGGTGATTGCTGCGCGAGAAAAGATAGCCGCCGGAGCATCGTTGGTGCAGATCTATTCCGGATTTATTTTTAAAGGTCCGCCGCTGATTAAAGAAATTGTTACCCACATCTAATCTTTTCCTCCGCTGAAACCCACCCAGGGCTTTATTTCCGGCCCTGGTTGTTTTATATTCCCTCACTGTTGCTTATTTAAACATTTTAGACTTTTCTTAATTTTAGAAAATATTCTGCGGCAAGTCGCAACAACTTTGCAGAGGCGTATGAAAGGGGACAGGGGGAAAAATGCGCATTAAACCTGACGATAACTGGCGTTGGTATTACGATGAAGAGCACGACCGCATGATGCTCGATTTGGCCAATGGCATGTTATTTCGCTCGCGCTTCGCCCGGCGAATGCTGACCCCGGATGCCTTTGCGCCGTCGGGATTCTGCGTCGATGACGCCGCGCTCTATTTCTCCTTTGAAGAAAAATGTCGCGATCTCGAACTGTCGAAAGAACAGCGAGCGGAATTAGTCCTCAATGCGTTAACCGCGATCCGTTTTCTCAAACCGCAGATGCCGAAAAGCTGGCACTTTATCGCTCATCCCCACCAGTGGCAGCCGAGCGGCGGCGACGCCGCCTGCGTCTGGCTGAGCGATACCGGGGAGCAGGTGAATTTGCTGGTGGTGGAGCCGGGAGATAACGCCGCGCTTTGTCTGCTGGCCCAGCCGGGTCTCACCCTTGCCGGGCGCGTGATGCAGTTAGGCGACGTTATTAAAATCATGAACGACCGGCTGCAGCCGGCGCAGAGCACGGTCAGCTACAGCCTGGGACAGGCGGTTTAAGGCGCCAGGCGCAGCGCCGTTTTCGGTACGCAACTGCAGGCGAGAATGGTGCCGTCCCCGGCGACCGCATTTTTCTTTAACGCGCTGACTTCGCCCTCTTCCAGCCGAATGCGGCAGCTGCCGCAGATCCCTGCCCGACACGAATAGGGTACGCGAATGCCCTGTTGCTCCAGTTGCTCCAGCAGCACCTGCTGGTTATTCCCGCTAAACTGTTGACCCTGCCATTCGATGGCAACCGTAGCCTGCTGCTGCGCTTCCGGGGCCGGAGTATCGTCGCTCTCGCCGGCGCCGTAGGCTTTCGCCGGGCCGCGGGCGAGGATTTCGACTTCATCACCCACCCGGATCACCCCGCTGTTGCGGGCAATCAGGTTCTGGCCAAAATCGACATCGCCATTGTCCAGCGCAGTACGAAAACGCTTTAAGGTTTCCAGCGGCTCCCCGGTGGGATGCTTCTGCCCGCGCTCTGGACTGACGGTGGTAAAAATGCAGCGGCTGCATGGCTTAGCGACGTCAAACACCACTTCGCCGACGCGGATCACTTTCCAGCTATCTTCATCCCAGGCGGCCGCGCCGGTGACCACGAGGTTAGGACGAAACTGTTCTATGCTTACGCTGGCCGGGCAGCGTTGCTGCAGATCGCGCAGCGAGGCCTCGTTAGCCAGCAGGTACGGGTAGCCGTCGGCGAAGGAGAGCGGTACCGCATCGTGGCGCTTCACCCGGCGGGTTAACTGCGGCCCCAGCCAGCGCAGCTGGACATCGCGCTTGAAAAAGCCGCTGAGCCACTGGTTAACGGCGGCGGGTGCGATAAGGGCGGTGAAATGGTTGCCCCAGACTTCGGTGGGCTCGGCCTGCAGGGCGAAATCGCTAAAACGCACCACGGCGCTGCTGCCGTCCGGCGCGGTCAGGTGAAGGCCATCATGCAGCGGCGCCGGAATAAATTTTACCATTTGCGGAAACTGGCGGGCGGTAATAAAGGTCCCGTCGGTTTCGGTGACCATAAACAGGCGATCGAAGGCCAGGCCGCTGATATCAGCAAAGGCGTGGGTCAGGCCCATGCCGCGCATGGATTTAACGGGATGAATAAAAAGTCGCGAGAGCGTTACCATACGCTGCCTCCGGGTTCCAAAAATAAGCCTATAACTTTATGACATAGGGCACATATTGGCTATAATGCGCACCAATTTTCTTTAAGTAAAAGTGACGATATGAATTCTCTGTTTGCCAGTACGGCTCGTGGGCTGGAAGAGCTGTTAAAAACTGAACTGGAAGGACTTGGCGCGACGGACTGCCAGGTCGTCCAGGGCGGGGTCCATTTTCAGGGGGATACGCGCCTGCTGTATCAAAGCCTGATGTGGAGCCGGCTGGCTTCGCGCATCATGCTGCCGCTGGGCGAGTGTCGCGTATACAGCGATCTGGATCTGTACCTCGGCGTACAGGCCATTCCGTGGACGGAGATGTTTAACCCTGGCGCCACCTTCGCGGTACATTTTAGCGGCCTCAATGACGAGATCCGCAACAGCCAGTATGGCGCATTAAAAGTCAAAGACGCCATCGTCGACAGCTTCACGCGTAAAAACCTGCCGCGCCCGAATGTCGATCGTGAGTCGCCCGATCTGCGGATCAACGTCTGGCTGAACAAAGAGACGGCGCATATCTCCCTGGATCTGAGCGGGGAAGGGTTGCATCTGCGCGGCTACCGCGATGGTACCGGTATGGCGCCGATCAAAGAAAACCTCGCGGCGGCGATCGTCATGCGCTCTGGTTGGGTACCGGGTACGCCGCTGCTCGATCCGATGTGCGGCTCCGGTACCCTGCTGATTGAAGCGGCGATGCTGGCGACCGATCGTGCGCCGGGTCTGCACCGCGGCCACTGGGGCTTTGGCGGTTGGGCGCAGCACGATGACGCTATCTGGAAAGAGGTGAAGGCGGAAGCGCAAACCCGCGCCCGCCAGGGGCTGGCGGCCTATGGGTCGCGCTTCTATGGCTCTGACGTCGACGAGCGCGTCATTGAGCGCGCGCGCCGCAACGCCCGCCGGGCCGGCATCGGCGAGCTGATCGATTTTGCAGTCAAAGACGTCGCCCAGCTGAATAACCCGCTGCCGAAAGGCCCGTACGGCACCGTGATCAGCAACCCGCCGTACGGCGAGCGCCTGGAAAGCGAACCGGCGCTGATTGCCCTGCACAGCCTGCTGGGCCGGATCATGAAAAGTCAGTTTGGCGGCTGGAACCTGTCGGTGTTCAGCGCCTCGCCGGAACTGCTGAGCTGCCTGCAGCTGCGTGCCGATAAACAGTTCAAAGCGAAGAACGGCCCGCTGGACTGCATACAGAAAAACTATCACCTGGCGGAAAGCGAAGGCGGCAAGCCGGCGATGCTGGCGGAAGATTTTGCCAACCGTCTGCGTAAGAATCTGAAGAAATTTGAAAAGTGGGCCCGTCAGGAAGGCATTGAATGCTATCGCCTGTACGATGCCGATCTGCCGGAATATAACGTGGCGATCGATCGCTACGGTGACTGGGTGGTGGTCCAGGAGTATGCGCCGCCGAAAACCGTCGATGCGCACAAAGCGCGCCAGCGTCTGTTTGATATTATCGCGGCGACCATCGCCGTGCTGGAAATCGCCCCCAACAAGCTGGTGCTGAAGACCCGCGAGCGGCAAAAGGGTAAAAACCAGTATCAGAAGATGGCGGAGAAGGGCGACTTTATCGAGGTGCAGGAGTACAACGCGCGCCTGTGGGTTAACCTCACCGACTACCTCGATACCGGTCTGTTCCTCGACCACCGTATCGCCCGTCGTATGCTCGGCCAGATGAGCAAGGGTAAGGATTTCCTTAACCTGTTCTCCTATACCGGCAGCGCCAGCGTCCACGCCGGTCTGGGCGGCGCGCGCTCTACGACCACGGTGGATATGTCGCGTACCTATCTGGAGTGGGCGGAGCGCAACCTGCGTCTCAATGGCCTGACCGGTCGTGCGCATCGCCTGATGCAGGCTGACGTGCTGGGCTGGCTGCGGGAAAGCACCGAGCAGTTCGATCTGATCTTTATCGATCCGCCGACTTTCTCTAACTCCAAACGAATGGAAGATGCCTTTGACGTGCAGCGCGATCATATTCGCCTGATGACCGATCTGAAACGTCTGCTGCGTAAAGGCGGCACCATTATGTTCTCGAACAACAAACGCGGTTTCCGTATGGATCATGACGGGCTGGCGGCGCTTGGCCTGAAGGCGCAAGAGATTTCGCAAAAAACGCTGTCGCAGGATTTTGCCCGCAACCGTCAGATCCACAACTGCTGGCTGATTACTGCAGCCTGAAAGGAATAAAGAATGTCACTGATTAGTATGCACGGCGCCTGGCTTTCATTCAGCGATGCGCCGCTGCTGGATAATGCTGAACTGCATATCGAAGATAACGAACGCGTCTGTCTGGTTGGGCGCAACGGCGCCGGTAAATCGACCCTGATGAAGATCCTTAACCGTGAACAGGGGCTGGATGATGGGCGTATTATTTATGAACAGGATCTTATCGTCGCGCGTCTGCAGCAGGATCCGCCGCGCAACGTTGCCGGTACGGTGTACGATTTCGTCGCCGAAGGGATCGCCGAACAGGCCGCTTACCTGAAGGCCTACCATGATGTTTCGCATCAGGTGATGACCGACCCGAGCGACAAAAATTTAAATGAACTGGCCCGTCTGCAGGAACAGCTGGATAACCTGGGCCTGTGGCAGCTGGATAGCCGCATCAATGAAGTGATCGAGCAGCTTGGTCTTAACGCCGACGCGCAGCTGGCTTCGCTTTCCGGCGGCTGGTTGCGTAAAGCGGCGCTGGGCCGTGCCCTGGTCAGCGGGCCGCGCGTGCTGTTGCTGGATGAACCGACGAACCACCTCGATATCGAAACTATCGACTGGCTGGAAGGGTTCCTGAAAAGCTTTAAAGGCACCATTATCTTTATTTCGCACGACCGCTCCTTCATCCGCAACATGGCGACGCGCATCGTCGATCTCGATCGCGGCAAGCTGGTGACCTATCCGGGCAATTACGATCAGTATCTGCTGGATAAAGAAGAAGCGCTGCGGGTTGAAGAGCTGCAGAATGCTGAATTCGACCGCAAGCTGGCCCAGGAAGAGGTGTGGATCCGCCAGGGGATTAAAGCGCGTCGTACCCGCAACGAAGGCCGCGTTCGCGCCCTGAAAGCGATGCGTCGCGAGCGCGGCGAGCGCCGGGAAGTGATGGGCAGTGCGAAGATGCAGGTGGAAGAGGCTTCGCGCTCCGGCAAAATCGTTTTCGAAATGGAGAACGTCAACTATCAGGTTGACGGCAAAGTGCTGGTGAAAGATTTCTCCGCGCAAATCCAGCGCGGCGATAAGATTGCCCTGATCGGCCCCAATGGCTGCGGGAAAACCACGCTGCTGAAGCTGATGCTTGGCCAGTTGCAGGCCGACAGCGGGCGGATCCACGTTGGCACCAAGCTGGAAGTCGCCTACTTCGACCAGCACCGTGCAGAGCTGGATCCGGACCGGACGGTGATGGATAACCTCGCCGAAGGTAAGCAAGAGGTGATGGTTAACGGTAAGCCGCGGCACGTGCTGGGCTATCTGCAGGACTTCCTGTTCCATCCGAAACGGGCGATGACGCCAGTCCGCGCGCTGTCCGGCGGGGAGCGTAACCGTCTGCTGCTGGCGCGACTGTTCCTGAAACCCAGTAACTTATTGATTCTCGATGAACCGACAAACGACCTTGATGTCGAAACGCTGGAGCTGCTGGAAGAGCTGATCGATGGCTATCAGGGCACCGTGATGCTGGTCAGCCACGATCGTCAGTTTGTCGACAATACCGTGACCGAGTGCTGGATCTTCGAAGGCGGCGGCCATATTGGTCAGTACGTCGGCGGTTATCACGACGCCCGCGGTCAGCAGGCCCAGTCTTTGGCGCAAAAGCAGACGATCGTTAAAAAAACGACGGAAGTCGCTCAGCCAAAAGCAGAAACTGTCAAACGCGGCGGGAACAAACTAAGCTATAACCTGCAGCGCGAGCTGGAGCAACTGCCGCAGAAGCTGGAAACGCTTGAGGCCGAACTGCAAACGCTGCAGGAGCAGGTAGCCGATCCTGACTTCTTTGGCCAATCGCACGATCGTACGCAGCAAGTGCTGGCGCAGCTGGCCGAAGCGGAGCAGGCGCTGGAAGCCGCCTTTGAACGCTGGGAATATCTCGAAGGATTAAAGAACGGCGCCTGAGCCGAGGAGTTGTCATGTGCGATCACCATCATGCTGCGCGACATATTTTATGTCCCCAATGTGATTTGCTGGTGGCTTTGCCGCAGCTTGAGCATCGCCAGAAAGCCGCCTGCCCGCGCTGCGGTACAACGTTAACCACCACGTGGGACGCGCCTCGCCAGCGTCCCACGGCTTACGCGCTGGTCGCGCTGTTTATGCTGCTGCTGGCCAACCTGTTTCCTTTTATCTATATGAAAGTGGGTGGCATCAGCAGCGAAATAGCGCTGCTGGAAATTCCCAACGTGCTGTTTACCGAGGATTACGCCAGCCTCGGCACCTTCTTTTTACTCTTTGTACAACTGGTACCGGCCTTTTGTCTGGTCACCATTTTGCTGCTGGTCAATCGGGTCAGGATGCCCGCTGGGCTGAAGGCGTTTCTGGCGCGCATTTTGTTTCACCTCAAGACCTGGGGCATGGCGGAGATCTTTCTTGCCGGCGTGCTGGTGAGCTTCGTCAAACTGATGGCCTACGGCGATATCGGCATCGGCCTGAGCTTTATTCCCTGGTGCATGTTTTGCCTGCTGCAGTTACGCACCTTCCAGTGCGTCGACCGCCGCTGGCTATGGGATGATATTGCCCCTATGCCGGCGATTACCCAGCCGCTGAAGGTCGGGGTAGCCGGGATCCGCCAGGGGCTGCGCTCCTGCGGCTGCTGCACGGCGGTGTTACCGGCCGACCAGACCGTCTGCCCGCGCTGTCACAGCAAAGGGACGGCGCGGCGTAAAAATAGCCTGCAGTGGACGCTGGCGCTGCTGGTGACCTCATTTATTCTCTATCTTCCCGCCAATATTATGCCGATCATGATCACCGATCTGCTGGGCGATAAAATGCCGTCGACCATTATGGCCGGGGTGGTGTTACTGTGGAGCGAGGGCTCCTATCCGGTGGCGCTGGTGATCTTTATCGCCAGTATTATGGTGCCGACGCTGAAGATGATCGCTATCGCCTGGCTGTGCTGGAATGCTAACGGCAACGGCGCGCGCGATTCGGAACGCATGCATCTGATTTATGAAGTGGTGGAATTTGTTGGCCGCTGGTCAATGATTGACGTTTTTGTCATCGCCGTGCTCTCTGCGTTGGTGCGCATGGGAGGGTTGATGAATATCTATCCCGCCATCGGCGCGGTCATGTTTGCGCTGGTGGTGGTGATGACCATGTTTTCAGCGATGACGTTTGATCCCCGTTTACTGTGGGATCGTGAGCCAGATTCAAGCCATGAGGAAATACAACAACATGGAAAATAAGAGCGGAGAAGCGAAAGTGCAGAAGGTGAAGAACTGGTCACCGGTGTGGATCTTCCCTATCGTCACTGCGCTGATCGGAGCGTGGATCCTGTTTTATCATTACAGCCATCAGGGACCAGAGGTCACGCTGATCACCACTAACGCGGAAGGCATTGAAGGGGGAAAAACCCGGATCAAGAGCCGCAGCGTGGATGTTGGGGTGGTAGAGAGCGCGACGCTGACCGACGATTTAACCCACGTGGAAATCAAAGCTCGCCTCAATTCCGGCATGCAGAAATTACTGCATAACGATTCCGTCTTCTGGGTGGTGAAACCGCAGGTAGGGCGCGAGGGGATCAGTGGTCTCGGGACATTATTGTCCGGGGCCTATATTGAACTGCAGCCGGGGTCGAAAGGTTCGGTGCCGGCGCAGTATCCGCTGCTGGATTCTCCGCCGCTGGCCTCGCCGGATGCCAAGGGGATCCGGATTTTGCTGGAAAGCAGCAAGGCAGGCCAGCTGTCGCCAGGCGACCCGGTGCTGTTCCGCGGTTATCGCGTGGGGTCGGTGGAAACCAGCACCTTTGATGCGCAGAAACGTCATATCACTTATCAGCTGTTCATCAACGCGCCTAATGACCGCCTGGTGACCACTAACGTTCGCTTCTGGAAGGACAGCGGGATCGCCGTTGATTTGACCGCGGCGGGGATGCGCGTCGAGATGGGCTCGTTGTCGACGCTGTTTGGCGGCGGGGTGAGCTTCGATATTCCGGAAGGACTGGACCTCGGCGAGCCGGTGGCGAACAAAACGGAATATCACCTGTTTGACGATCAGAAGAGCATCCAGGATTCGGTCTTTACCGAGCATATCGATTACGTGATGTTCTTCAAAGACTCGGTTCGTGGCCTGCAGCCCGGCGCGCCGGTGGAGTTCCGCGGCATCCGTCTGGGAACCGTCGGCAAAGTGCCGTTCTTTATTCCTGGGCTGAAGCAGCGTTTGAACGATGACTATCGCATTCCGGTGGAAGTGCGGGTTGAACCGCAGCGTCTGGTCAACCAGCTCGGCGGCGATCCGAATATTCGCGCTCACATTGACGATCTGATCAACCGCGGACTGCGCGGCTCGCTGAAAACCGGTAACCTGGTGACCGGCGCGCTGTATATCGATCTCGACTTCTATCCGAAAGCGCCGCCGCGTGGGAAAATTCAGGAGTTTAACGGCTATCCGATTATCCCGACCATTAGCGGTGGACTGGCGCAGATCCAGCAGCGTCTGATGGATGCGCTGGATAAAATCAATAACCTGCCGCTCAATCCGCTACTGGAACAGGCAACCAGTACGCTGGCGCAAAGCGAGAAGACCATGCAGCATGTACAGACCACGCTGGATAGTCTGAATAAGATCACCTCCAGTCAGTCGATGCAGCAGCTACCTGCCGATATGCAGACGACGCTGCGCGAGCTGAACCGCAGCATGCAGGGCTTCCAGCCGGGCTCCGCGGCCTACAATAAGATGGTGGCCGATATGCAGCGTCTGGATCAGGTGCTGCGTGAGCTGCAGCCGGTCCTGAAAACGCTCAATGATAAGAGCAATGCGCTGGTATTTGAGGCGAAGGATAAAAAAGACCCACAGCCGAAGGGAGCGAAATAATGAAAAAATGGTTACTGGTGGCAGCCGTTTGCGTGATGACGGCGTGCAGTAGCGGCGGTGAGAGCAAAACATATTACCAGTTGCCGGTGGTGCAGGGCGGCGCGCAGAGCGCCGCCAGCCAGGGGGCACGTCTGCTGTGGGTTGAGCAGGTCAGCATCCCGGATTATCTGGCGGGCAATGGAGTGGTCTATCAAACCACCGATGTGCAGTATGTAATCGCCAATAATAATCTGTGGGCCAGCCCGCTGGACCAGCAGCTGCGTACTACGCTGGTGGCAAACCTCAGCCAGCAGTTGCCGGGCTGGGTAGTGTCGTCCCAACCCTTGGGCAGCGAGCAGGATACGCTCAATGTGGCGGTAAATGGCTTTCACGGGCGCTACGACGGGCGGGTTATCGTCAGCGGCGAGTGGCTATTGAAGCATCAGGGACAGCTGATTAAGCGCCCGTTTAACATCGTGCTCAAGCAGCAGCAGGATGGCTATGACGCGATGGTGAAGACCCTGGCCCAGGCATGGAGTCAGGAGGCGGTGGCCATTGCCGGCGAGCTTAACCGTCTGCCATAAGTAAATTTCATAAAAGTGATATGCCGCGCGGTTCATCTGAGCCGCGCGGCATTTTTTTTGCCAGGTCAGTTCGTTACCGAGCGTTGCGCCGAATGAACAAAAAATGAACTCTTATATAGGTCACAAATATGACACTGGCGTGAATTTTGCGCATTGACGTTGTCTTCATTTCGCGGTATTCGTAACCCGTGGCTGCACAATTTGCGACCACTGTTTTCTTTTCCACCAGATCAAAGAATGAGGGAAACGAGGCATGAAGAGACAAAAACGAGATCGCCTGGAACGGGCACATCAACGTGGATATCAAGCGGGTATCGCGGGGAGATCGAAAGAAATGTGTCCATACCAGAGCTTGAATCAACGCTCATGGTGGCTGGGAGGCTGGCGAGAAGCCATGGAGGACAGGGTACTAACGGCCTGACACTGTCTCTTTAAAAAAGAAGCCTCCGCATAGCGGGGGCTTCGCCTTTTAATCGCTGCCGATAATTATCAGAAAGCGGAAGTATCCTGGAACAGGCCGACTTTCAGATCGTTCGCGGTATAGATCAGACGATCGTCAACCAGCACTTCGCCATCCGCCAGGCCCATAATCAGACGACGGTTAACAATGCGCTTGAAGTGGATGCGGTAGGTGACTTTTTTCGCGGTCGGCAGAACCTGACCGGTGAATTTCACTTCGCCAACGCCCAGCGCACGGCCTTTGCCTTCGCCGCCGAGCCAGCCAAGATAGAACCCGACCAGCTGCCACATCGCATCCAGGCCCAGGCAGCCCGGCATCACCGGATCGCCGATGAAGTGGCAACCGAAGAACCACAGGTCCGGGTTGATGTCGAGTTCCGCCTCAACATAACCTTTGTCATAGTTACCACCGGTTTCGCTCATTTTGATGACGCGGTCCATCATCAGCATGTTTGGTGCTGGCAACTGCGGGCCTTTCGCGCCGAACAGTTCACCACGACCAGAGGCAAGAAGATCTTCTTTTGTATAGGATTCGCGTTTATCTACCATGTTTTCAGTAAGCCTTATTTTAAGTTCGGGACGCAGGATAGCTAACACGTGTAAGCTGAACAAGTCCGATCAGTTAGAACTTGTCCCACCTAACCAGCGTAGCGGCCACGGAAAACGATGGCGAGTCTCTTGCTGGGTCGCCTGCGCTATCCGCTCCTGAATGGTTTGTCGCAGCGTCTGCCCTTCTCCGTCCCACATCAGTTGGGTCAGCATCGGCAGCGCTTCGGTAATATCGTCAATGGCCCAGATGGCAAACTGGTTTTCGGCAACGGCCTGACGGAGCTCATGGCTAAGACTGAGATGACGAACGTTGGCCGCAGGGATAATGACGCCCTGTTTACCGGTTAGCCCGCGCTGTTGACAGATAGTGAAGAAACCTTCAATTTTTTCGTTCAGACCGCCGACCGGCTGCACGCGACCAAACTGGTCAACAGAACCGGTAATCGCAATGCTCTGATTAATCGGCACATTGGCCAGCGCGCTGATTAAGGCGCAGAGTTCAGCCATGGAGGCGCTGTCGCCGTCCACTTCACTGTAGGACTGTTCGAAGGTCAGCGAAGCGGAGAACGGAAGCTGCTGCTCCAGCTCCAGCTCGGACATCAGAAAAGCCTGCATGATCATCATGCCTTTCGCATGAATATTGCCGCCGAGCTCGGCTTTGCGTTCGACATCAATAAACTCGCCATCACCAATGTGCACGACGCAGCTGATGCGCGAAGGTTCACCGAATGCGCGCGGATGGCCGGGGAATTCAATCACCGACAGGGCGTTGATCTGCCCGACGCATTCGCCTTCGGTTTCAATCAGGATCTGTTCCTGCAGGATTTCATCCTGCATTCGTTCTGCGAGGTAGCCTTCACGCCACTCCCGGCGTGCCAGCATCGTCTGCATTTCTTCGCCAGTAATCTCCTCGCCTTCGCAGAAGGCGGCGGCCTCCCGCAGCTGGCGGGCTATCCATAGCGGACTGAGCGGCAGGGTCTCCTGATCGCCGGTGTAGCGCGTCCCCTCATCGATCAGCAGTGGCCAGGCGTCGGCCGCCGGACCTGGCAGCGTCAGCTGCTGGGCATTTTGCCATACCCACTGGCACCAGGCTTTCAGCGTCTCGGCGTCAGCAAACTGCAAAGTGTCTTCATACTCACTGTAGATCGCCTGAGCGCAAAGCTCTGGTTCCATTTCCTGGAAATCCGCCAGCGATTCGCGTTCGCCGACCAGCATGACTTTCAGGCTCAGCGGCATGGAGGGAATGCTGACCGGCAGCGGGCGCGACTCATCGATGGAGAGCCAGTCAAACCGCTGACGGGTCACCATATTTTTCAGGCGCACCCACAGAAGCGGCTGCGCCAGCAGTGTGCGAAGCGAGATTACCAGCACGCCACCATTGGCCTGATGAACCAGGCCTGGCTGGAGGGTGATGTCGCCGTTAAACTGGCGTACGCAGCCAAACAGCTGTTCCGCCTCTACCCAATCGGCCGCGACGACCGGGGCGGTGCTGGCAAAATTATCCTCAGCCCGTTGGGCCGGGGAGAGCGTCACGCGAGCGCCGTCAACGTCATAGCGGACCCCGTAGAGCGGGGCGGTAGGTTCATGCAGCGTCCGGGTTTCTGCCGTCAGCCATTGCAGATACTCCGGTTCTTCGGGGGCTTTCACCAGCATGAAGGAGGAGACTGCCGGCGTGCACAGCAATTGCTCAAGCGCGTAGAACAGACGCGGCTGCAGATCGCCCGAGAGGGAGGGGGCCGGTTGAGAGAGATCAGCTTGGGCAAACAGCGCCTGATAAGGTTCCATATCGGGCGCAAGGTCGGTTCGGGTCAGTTTCGTAATGGTCAAAGTCGCTGTTTTTTAGTTAGATGTAAAGCGCGCAATTATACCTGATGCCGCGACTGAGCACACTGAGGATTATGATTACCCCGATGATTCCCCGGCCATACACATCACGAATAATGATTTATATTCAGCACATCAGGAAAAAACTGATATCCTGAAATGAGTTACACGGTCACATTGAGATCGCAATGAAATATCAACAACTGGAAAATCTTGAAAGCGGCTGGAAATGGAAATATCTGGTAAAGAAGCACCGGGAAGGTGAGCTGATTACCCGCTACATTGAGGCCAGCGCTGCGCAAGCTGCGGTAGATGACTTGCTGACGCTCGAGAATGAACCTGTGCTGGTGCATGCCTGGATTGAGCAGCATATGAATCCGGCGCTGATGAACCGCATGAAGCAGACCATCCGCGCGCGACGGAAACGGCATTTTAACGCGGAGCATCAGCACACGCGCAAGAAGTCTATCGATCTGGAGTTTGTCGTCTGGCAGCGTCTTGCCGGCCTGGCGCAGCGGCGGGGTAAAACCTTGTCCGAAACCATCGTGCAGCTGATTGAGGATGCTGAGCATAAAGAGAAGTACGCCAGCAAAATGTCGAGCCTGAAACACGATCTACAGGAACTGTTAGGCAAAGAGTAGTCTTTACGGCGGCCTGTCAGAGGCTACCCTGATATGGGGCCCACCACCGCAAAAGCGGGAGAGAAGGCATAAAAAAACCCGCCGAGGCGGGTTTTTTCATCAGTTCTAACTTAAGCCGCTGGCTGAGTTACAACTTCTTTGTAGCCTTTAACTTCGATCTCTACACGACGATCCGGGGCCAGGCAGTCGATCAGTGCAGCGCGAGCTTTCACGTTGTCACAGGTGTTGCCAGTAACCGGGTTGGATTTACCCATACCGCGTGCGGAGATTTTGCCAGCCGGGATGCCTTTAGCAACCAGGTAGTCAACAACGGACTGAGCACGTTTCTCAGACAGCTGCTGGTTGTAAGCTTCGGAACCGATACGGTCGGTGAAGCCCATAACAACTGCAGAACCGTCTTTCGGATCCATGTTGCTCAGCTGGGTGTACAGCTGATCCAGAGCCTGCTGACCTTCCGGTTTCAGGGTTGCTTTGTTGAAGTTGAACAGAACGTCAGACTTCAGGGTGAAGTGCTTGGTAGTCACTTCCGGAGCCGGAGCCGGAGCCGGAGCTACAACCGGTGCAGCATCTTCCTGACCGAAACGGTAGGAAACACCCACGCTCAGCATGCCGTTGTCCGGACGAACGCCAACGGTGCCCGCGTCGCCGATGTTGTTAACCCACTGGTATTCCAGACGGGTAGCGATGTCACGAGTCACAGCCCACTCTACGCCGCCAGCAAATACCGGAGATACGCCAGTGTCGTGGTTGTCGCCAGCGATGCTGTTGCTGGAGTCTGCGCGCCATACCATGCCGCCCAGACGGGTGTAGATGTCCAGATCGTCAGTGATCGGGTAACCCAGTTTAGCGGTCAGCTGAACGCCCTGAGCTTTGAATGCGCCATTAACCTGGTCGCCTTTGTACGGCATACGGCCCAGCCAGTCGTAACCCATTTCGAAACCGAGGTACGGGTTAACCTGGTAACCACCGAACGCACCAGCGCCCAGCTGGCTTTCGTGGGTTGGACCATTGTTGTTCAGAGAGCTGTTGTACCAGCCAGTGTCATGGAACTGGGACCAACCCAGTTTACCACCTGCATACCAGGTGTTATCTTTCGGAGCGGCCTGCGCTACGGTAGCGAAGCCAGCCAGTGCCACTGCAATCGCGATAGCTGTCTTTTTCATTTTTTGCGCCTCATTATCATCCAAAATTCGCCATGAAGTTACAAAAGACCTCACGGTTAAATCCTTCACCCGGGGCGTGACTTGTTGTTAACTATGCTGATACATGCAGCGTAAGCCGATCACCCCTGGCGATGTAAAGTCTACAACTTAGTTCGAAACTTACAAGTGTGAACTCTGTCAGGCATATGAAAAAAAAGGGTTGTGTACACAATATTTAACAAATATGGTTGATTTTCGTACGCAGAAAAAAGGCAGAAATCCCCGTGTGACAGGCATTGCGCGAAAAAGTCCCTGAAAAACGCTGTGTCTTTACCATCGGTAAAAAAAATTCCAGGAATAATCCTAATTTCACTCAATGATACAAATTTGAGTGAATTTTTAGCCCGCTGAGTTGTCTGCCGAGCGTGCCTTGATTTCTCACCGGGCGCATGATGAATCCCATCGCGCAACCTTCCTGGGCGGCATTGACCAGACGCTCGTGCTCTTCCGCGGTTAGCTCCTCCGTTAGCCAGCAGATAACCACACTATAATTACCGGTGCGCAGCGCGCGGATCATTGAGTCTACGGTATGGCAGGGTGACAGCTGGCTAATTTGCATGACTTTAGACAGCGGCAGACCGGCAGACTGGACCCACTCACGGCTAAGCTTTTGTTGCGGCGTGAGCCACAGCTGCCAGCGAGACTGTTGACCCAGCTGCTGTAATAAAGGTAGCAGCAGTAACTGTGTCATCATGGGTTGATCTTCACGATAGACAATTTCACTGATCAGCCCATTGGCGGTCTGTTCGCCAGAACGATGAGCGTAGTGGCCTGCAGAAGCAGAAGCCTGTGCTGAACGATTTGCGTGAGCTGAAGTAAACATAGTCTATCCCGCCTGTAGTTACTGTATGCATATACAGTATATCTACCTGGGGAAAAGATCAACCGCAATTTGCCATTTTGCTGGCTGAAATTTAATCATTTCCCGCCGCGTCTGATTTATAGCGATGCGCACCTCTCCTCAACGATATCCTTAATGCCGGCTAATGATTTCTTTCCACCCTGTTGATTGCAGCAACGTCAGTGATTTTCTGAAAGCGTCTCGCAAAACCGCATTCTGGTAGAAAAGTCGGCGAAAATCATCTTGCTGCTGTTCGGGAAGTCCCTTATGTTTTCTCTTAGCGGATCCGTTAACAACTTAAGTTTAATTACATGATTAACAAAGGAATGATCATGAGAAAACTAGTATGTCCGCGGTTCCCGCAATTTCAGGCCTGCGTCTCGCCGCTGGGTCAGTTACATTCTCGTCCGCTTTTTGGCGGCTATAGCCTGGCCATTGATGATACGGTGTTTGCGATGGTGGCAGAGGGCGATATTTACCTGAGGGCCTGCGAGCAGAGCGCCGCGTATCGGGTTGAACATCGCAATCCTTTATTAACGCTGCGCCGACATGGGCGCATCGTGCCGATGAAGTATTATCAAATTGACGACGCATTGTGGCGCGATGAGACTCAGCTTTTTCGGCTGTCGCTGTTGTCGTGGCAGAGTGCGCAGCGTGAAAAGAACCACCGACGGGCGTCGGGCCGTCTGAAGGATTTACCCAATATCAGCTTTCATATGGAATTGCAGCTGATCCACGCGGGCATACCGGATGTCAGGACGCTTCGGGAGGTAGGCGCTCAGCAGGCCTGGCAACGGCTACGAGAAAACAACGCCTCTCTGTCGCTCAACGTCTTGCTGGCGCTGGAGGGGGCGATTGTCGGCGTTCACGCCGCCGCGCTCCCGACGCTGCGGCGTCAGGAGCTGCTCGAATGGGCAGGAGCCCGTTAGCGGACAGCCGCCGTTATTCTGTCTGAGCGTGAACGCGTTGTTGCAGGCGGCAAATTTCAGGCAGCAGCGCGAGCAACAAGCCAATCTGCTGTAATACCAGCGGCTCTTTACTGTCCGCGCGCGGTTCCAGATGCTGGATCCGGCTTTGCAGGCTGGTCAAAGACTTCTGCACCCGATGTTCATCGGCGGGGGTATGGTGCAGGGCGTCATCAACATAACAAACAGCATCATCCAGCAGGGCAAGAATATCGGGGGTGGACAGTTTTTCCCGATGCGCACCGAGAGCGGAGATGTAGCTGGTGAAGGTATGGTTGAGACACAGCAAGCGAAAAGCGGTCTCGCGCTGGGCGCCATCCGCGCGCGGTTCAGTCGACAAATTCGAGACCACGGAGGCCAGTTCGGCATCACGGTTGTAGGCATCACGGCGGGCGACACGATAGGCCAGACGATTGTCGCGGCCCTGGTGATACTGCTCCAGAATGGCATCCAGATAACGGCAGTTTGCGTTCATCGCCCGGTCCAGGACGCGCGGCAGATTGCGAAATTTCCAGTCCGGCCAGATGAAGCTGACCGCCGCCCAGGCGATGGCGCAGCCGATCAGGGTATCAATAATGCGCGGTAGCGCGACCTCAAAACCTTCGCCAAGCAGGTTAAAGCACAGCAGCACCAGCAGCGTAATAAACATGGTGGCATGGGCGTACTGCACGTTACGAAAGGCAAAGAACAGCACGCCGGTGAGCACGATCAACACCAGTTGCCCTTCAATCGAAGGCACCAGCAGCAGGACGGGCAGGCCGATCGCCACCCCCACCAGCGTGCCGATGATCCTCAGCGCCAGTCGGTGGCGGGTGGCGTTATAGTTCGGCTGACAGACAAACAGGCTGGTCAGCAGGATCCAGTAGCCATGCTGGAGCCCGGTAAACTGGATAAAGGCATAGCCGGCGCAGAGCACCAGCGACATACGTACCGCGTGGCGAAAGAGAGCGGACTCCGGTGACATGTTGCGCCGCAGACGCAGCCAGATGTCGTTCAGCCCGCCGAGTCTGTCGTCGGCCAACAGCGTCTCGGTGTTGCTCCCGGCAGGCGCGGTCGTTTGCACCGATTCAATCGTGGCCAGCTGCGCATCGATAGCGCGCAGGTTATTGAGTAAAAACCCAAGGGCATTGATCTGCTCGTCAGACGCGCCGCTGGCGCGCACACGGTCAAGCGCCGCGTCGAGATGCATAAACGCGCGTTCAAAATGGGCGTCATGTTGGTAGGGTTCGCGCAGTAAAATCGCCCGCGAGAGCTTCTGGCAGGCCTGGGCCTGCATCGAGAGCATGCGCTGGAAACGGAACATCACGTCGCTGTAGCGGAATTGATCGCGCAGAGTCTGGTACTGAATATGCGATGAGCTGGCGCGTTCGTGAATATCCTGGGCCACGAAGTAGTACTGCAGCGTACGGCGGGTGCCGCGCTGACCCCGGTCGCCTCGCAGCCGGGTCAACAGTGAGACTTTGGTTTGATTGAGCGTGGCCACCAGCTGGCCGTTGGCGAGGGCCAGATCGTACAGCGGCGCCTGGCTCTCATCCTCCAGGTCAGGATCAAACAGCCGGGATTTGAGCTCCAGATAGCGAGCCAGTTGCTCATAGCTACGCGCCAGGTTGTCCTGCAATGGACGAATCGGAAAAATCAGGTGCCCGGACAGCGTCAGCAGGTTGTACCACACGGCCCCCGCCAGCAGGAACAACGGCTGTAGATACCAGTGATCGTACAGTGTGACGCCGAGCATGGTGTAGATGGCGATGAGCAGGGCGCCGAAGGCGATGGTGGCATAGCGCTGGCCGAGGCCGCCGAGCAAAATAAAGCCGATGGTAGACACGGTCAGGCCGAGGGCAAACAGCGGCGGCCACGGAAACAGCAGTTCCACGGAGGCGGAGGCGATAAAAAAACAGACCAGGGTAATGGCGAGGTTGCGCAGACGACCGGTCAGCCGGTCGTCGAGGTCGGTCAGGGCCGCGGCAACAACGCCAAGGGTGAGAGGGATGGTCAGTTTGACTTCGCCGATCCACCAGGGAAACAGCGTTGTGCCGCAGAGCGCGATAAAGATCCGTACGTTATAAAGCCAGGCACTGTTCCAGGTATAGCGGCGTAGCAGGGGGCTAATCATGTCCGTGTTCCGTTCGGTTACTGAAAGCGACGACGCGCATTGGCTTCACGTGCGGCACGCGCGGTTTCCACAGAGACGACCCGGCGCCCTACAGGCCAAAGGGCAATGGCAGCAATTTTAAAGTTCGCGATCCCCACCGGGATGCCAATAATGGTCAGACATTGAGCTATGCCGCTGAAAATATGCATCAGGCACAACCACCAGCCGAAAAAAATGAACCACAGAATATTCAGCACGGTGCCGCCGGCGTTGAGGAGGCCATTTTTACGGCCCGGCTCCAGCTCATCCACATGAATCGCCTCGTTACCGTATGGGAATAAGGAGAGTCGGGTGATTTCCCAGCAGGAGCGGGTCAGCGGCAGCGTGACGACCAGAATGATGCTAACCAGCGTGGCGAGCAGCCAGCCTAGAGTGGTGGCGAAACCGCCAAGGATAAAGTTCAAAATATTCAGAATGGTACGCATAAAGCCTCGGTTTTGCCCTGTGGATAATAAGACCTGACAATTGTAACGTTTTTTTGCGCTGGAGCACCTGGTCCCGGGCGGTTAAACTGAAAAACAATCCACCCTGATTGAAAATCGACATTATATGGAACTTAAAGCGACAACATTGGGCAAACGCATGGCTCAGCACCCTTATGATCGGGTGCAGTTACTGAACGCCGGCGTAAAGGTTTCCGGCGACCGTCACGAGTATCTTATCCCTTTCAATCAGTTATTGTCAGTGCATTGTAAGCGCGGTCTGGTCTGGGGCGAACTGGAGTTTGTGTTGCCTGACAGCAAAGTCGTGCGTTTGCACGGTACCGAGTGGAGCGAAACGCAGCGCTTCTATCACCATTTACAAACGCTCTGGGAGCAGTGGAGCGCGGAAATGAGCGACATCGCCGCTGGCGTACTGAAGCGGCAGCTGGCGACGATCGAGCGCACCCGTGCGGAAGGCAAATGGTTGACGCGTCAGCAGGTGGCGGATGTGCAGGATAACATTCGCCAGGCGTTGACTGGTTTGCCGATGCCCTCCAGCCGGCTTGAGGCCTTTGACAACTGTCGGGAGCTGTGGCGGGAGTGTCAGCGCTGGTTAGGGGATATTGAAGCGACACGCCTGGCCCATAACCAGGCCTTCACCGAGGCGATGCTTGAGCAGTATCGCGGCTTTTTTGACGGCGTTGAGTCGTCCCCTCTTAATGCCTCACAGGCACGGGCGGTGGTGAACGGCGAGCGTTCCCTGCTGGTGCTGGCGGGCGCGGGCAGCGGCAAAACCTCGGTGCTGGTGGCGCGGGCAGGCTGGCTGCTGGCGCGGGGAGAAGCGGCAGCAGAGCAAATTTTGTTACTGGCATTCGGCCGCCAGGCGGCGCAAGAGATGGATGCGCGGATCCGCGAGCGTCTTGCATCCGACGATATCACCGCGCGTACCTTCCACTCGCTGGCGCTACATATTATTCAGCAGGGCAGCAAAAAAGTCCCCACCATCAGTAAACTGGAAAGCGATAGCGCAGCTCGTCAGGCGCTGCTCGTGAAAAGCTGGCAGCAGCAGTGTCAGGAGAAAAAAGCGCAGGCGAAAGGCTGGCGCCTGTGGCTGGAAGAGGAGATGGGCTGGCAACTGCCGGAAGGCGATTTCTGGCAGGACAAGAAGGTGCAGCGGCGTATGGCCAGCCGGCTCGACCGCTGGGTCAGCCTGATGCGTATGCACGGCGGCTCCCAGGCAGAGATGATTGCCGGGGCGCCGGAGGCGGTACGCGATCAGTTCAGTAAACGGGTGAAACTGATGTCGCCTCTGATGAAAGAGTGGAAGGCGGCGCTGAAGGCCGAGAATGCGGTCGATTTTTCCGGCCTGATCCATCAGGCGGTCAATATTCTCGATAAAGGCCGCTTCGTCAGCCCCTGGAAACACATTCTGGTGGATGAATTTCAGGATATCTCGCCGCAGCGGGCCTCGCTGTTGGCTGCATTACGCCGGCAGAACAGCCAAACCACGCTCTTTGCCGTCGGGGATGACTGGCAGGCGATTTACCGGTTCAGCGGGGCCCAGCTTTCCCTGACCACCGCGTTTAATCATTACTTTGGCGAAGGGGATAGCTGCGCGCTGGATACCACCTATCGCTTTAACGGCCGCATTGGCGAAATCGCCAATGGCTTTATCCAGCAGAATCCGCATCAGTTAAGTAAGCCGCTGAACAGCCTGACGGCGGGCGATAAAAAGGCCGTCACGCTGTTAGCCGACGATAAGCTGGATGATTTACTGGATAAACTGAGCGGCTACGTTAAGCCCGAGCAGCGGATCCTACTGCTTGCCCGTTACCATCATCTGAAGCCCGACGCGCTCAACAAGGCGGCGACGCGCTGGCCGCATCTGCAGCTTGATTTTATGACTATTCATGCCAGCAAGGGCCAGCAGGCGGACTATGTGATTGTGCTGGGACTGCAGGAGGGAGAGGATGCGTTTCCCGCGCCGGCGCGCGAGTCGATCATGGAGCAGGCGCTCCTGCCGCAGCCGGAAGATTTTCCTGATGCGGAGGAGCGTCGACTACTGTACGTGGCGATAACCCGCGCACGTCATCGGGTGTGGTTGTTGTTTAACAAAGCGCAACCTTCGCCGTTTGTCGACATCCTGCAGGCCCTGGATGTGCCGGTGGCCAGGAAACCCTAATCACGTGTGGGTTATTTCAGGCGCTCGGCAAGATAACGCGGATAATCCGGGATCAGAATATCGAGCGGCTGATTAAAGTGCGGTGACTGGATGATAAAGTCAGCGGTGGAGACGTTAGTGGCGACCGGAATGTTCCAGACGGTGGCCAGGCGCAGCAACGCTTTGACGTCCGGGTCGTGAGGCACGGCGTTCAGCGGATCCCAGAAGAAGATCAGCACGTCGATTTTGCCTTCTGAAATAAGCGCGCCAACCTGCTGGTCACCGCCCATCGGGCCGCTCAGCATGGCATTGACCTCCAGTCCGGTAGCCCGCGAGACCAGGTTACCGGTGGTGCCGGTGGCATACAAAACGTGTTGCGCCAGCAACGCCTGATGGCGAGCGACCCATTTCATCAGCATATCTTTACAGTGATCGTGAGCCACCAGCGCGATATGTTTTTGCGCGGACAGGGTACGAGTTGTCAGTTCCATATTTTCATTCCACATTTTGACCTGCAGACAGATTACTGAATGTGGCTGCCGCTGCAAGCATCGGGGTGAAAATTTTGTCGAATCTGTGGGTTAGCCTGGATGGCCGCCTGCTGCGGATTAGCATACACTTAGGTGAAATAGCAGGAGGAACCCATGAAAGAGAACGATATTGCCGGCATCCTGACGTCGACACGGACGATTGCGCTGGTTGGCGCCAGCGATAAACCTGACCGCCCGAGCTACCGGGTCATGAAGTATCTGTTGGATCAGGGGTATCACGTTATCCCGGTTTCGCCGAAGGTGGCGGGCAAGACGCTGCTGGGACAGCAAGGGTATGCGACGCTCGCCGACGTTCCGGAAAAGGTCGACATGGTTGATGTCTTCCGTAATTCAGAAGCGGCGTGGGGCGTGGCGCAGGAGGCGATAGCCATCGGCGCGAAAACGCTGTGGCTGCAGCTGGGGGTGATCAATGAGCAGGCCGCAGTGCTGGCCAGAGAAGCCGGGTTAAACGTGGTGATGGATCGTTGCCCGGCCATTGAGCTACCGCGACTGGGATTAGCAAAATAACAAAAAACCCCGCCTGGCGGGGTTTTGTTTTAGTTGCGAAGGCGCGGAGCCTGCAGCTGCTGACGAATCGTTTTGGCCAGTTCATCGAGGGACGGCTGTTCCGGGTGTTCGTCGCGGGTTTCGCTGCTCAGCTGCGCTTCTGCCAGATAGGTGTGGATCGGCTGACCATCATCATCTTCCATCACCACATGGTACCAGGGCGCCGCACGCAGTTCGTCATTGGCGGCAATCTCATCCTCTTCCGGTTCCGCGAGTGAATACTCGGGATCGACATCGACGATGACACCCAGGTAGCCCAAGAGCGTATGGCGGACCTGTTGGCCGATACCGAATTTGCTGGCTATCATAGGCACCTCCTGGGAAACATGAATACTCCCTATATGAGGCTCATGTTTCGTTTTTCAAGTTACATGACGCGACAGGCAAACCCCTTCAGATACAGCCCTTCCGGGTAGGTTGCGATCACCGGGTGGTCGGCAGCCTGACGGAACTGTTCTATAAATTGTACATCACGCCCGGCATCAATTGCGGCATCGGCGATGATTTTCTGAAATAAATCGGTGGTCATCAGGCCGGAGCAGGAGAAAGTCAGCAGCACGCCGCCGGGGTTCAGCAGCTGGATCGCCAGCATATTGATATCTTTATAACCGCGGCAGGCGCCCATCAGCTGGCTTTTGTTTTCCACGAATTTCGGCGGATCCATCACGATCACGTCGAATTTCTCTCCCAGATCGCGGTATTTACGCAGCAGTTTGAACACGTCGTCGCGCACAAATTCCGCTTTGGACAGATCCAGTCTGTTGAGCTCGACGTTCTGTCGGGCGACGTCCAGCGCTTCCTGAGAGGTATCCACGCTGGTGACCTGGCGGCAGCCGCCCATCAGCGCTGACACCGCAAAGCCGCCAGTATAAGAGAAGCAGTTCAGCACCCGCTTATCCGCGACATAGCGGCGAGTGGCCAGGCGACTGTCGCGCTGGTCGAGGTAGTAGCCGGTTTTGTGCCCGCCCTGGATATCAACCAATAGTTTCATGCCGTGCTCGGTGATCGGCAGCAGCGCCGGGGGCAGCTCGCCCACCACCGGCCCCTGGGCCAGCTCCAGTCCCTCTTTTTTACGCACGGCGACATCGCTGCGATCGTAAATGGCGCAGTCCGGGAACAGGTTCTGCAGGGCGCTGATGATGGCGGCCCGCTGGTATTCGGCGCCTGCGCTGAGCAACTGCAGCACGAAAAAGTTGCCAAAGCGGTCGATAGTGACGCCCGGCAGCCCATCGGACTCGCCGGCGATCAGACGGTAGCTGTCGAGACCATCGCGCTCGGCCAGCCATGCCCGCCAGGTTTGCGCTTGCTGCAGGCGGCGTTCAAAGAAGGTGCTATCGATGGCTTCATTGCGGTCGAAGGTCCACACGCGGGCGCGGATCTGCGACGACGGCGAGTAAGCGCC
>NZ_PJDK01000049.1:0-41262 GCF_002837615.1 Klebsiella sp. X1-16S-Nf21 | reverse complement strand
AGCACCTGCTGCCAGTTGCCTTCGCCGATCAGCTGCGACAACAGTTCGCGCTTGCGGTTCTTATCAACGAAATGGACGTGCTGGGTGATCTGCTCGGACGCGGTGTTGCGACGCGCCACTTCCACTTCCAGCGGGTTGTGCAGCAGTTTCTCGGCCAGGCCCTTGATCTCGTCGGAGAAGGTGGCCGAGAACAGCAGGTTCTGTCGACGCGCCGGCAGTTTAGCCAGTACGCGACGGATGTCATGGATAAAGCCCATATCCAGCATGCGGTCCGCTTCGTCCAGCACAAGGATTTCCACGCTATCAAGGCTGACCGCGTTCTGATGTTCGAGGTCCAGCAGACGGCCCGGGGTGGCAACGAGGATGTCGACGCCACCGCGCAGCTTCATCATCTGCGGGTTGATGCTCACGCCGCCGAATACCACCAGCGAGCGAATATTCAGGTACTTGCTGTAATCGCGGACGTTCTCGCCCACCTGCGCCGCCAGCTCACGGGTCGGGGTCAGGATCAGCGCGCGTACCGGACGGCGACCCTTTGCGTGCGGCTCTTTGTCAATCAGGCGCTGCAGCAGCGGCAGGGTAAAGCCCGCCGTCTTACCGGTACCGGTCTGGGCGCTGGCCATCAGGTCGCGCCCCTGCATTACTGCCGGGATCGCCTGCTGTTGGATAGGGGTCGGCTCAACGTAGCCCTGCTCAGCGACAGCGCGCAGGATATCGGGATTCAGGCCAAGGGAATCAAAAGACATAACAACTCCGAACCGCCCCGGCCCGGTGAAGGGCGTAGTTTTCAGGGAGATTATTGCGATAAGAGATGGCAAAAACCACAATGCCATGAAGGGGCGCAGTCTAGCAGATTTTGTGACAGGCCGCATAAAATCTGCAAAAGAATACCGCGCCTGGCTGGCGGGCATGAGAAGGCCGCTGAGCGAGCTCAGCGGCCTGGTGCGTCATGGCAAAGCGATTAACGCAGACGATACTTAAGTTTTTCAACGATCTTCGCGGTGGAGATGCCGTAGCGATCGTGAAGGGTCGGCAGCGCGCCGGCTAACAGGAACGCGTCGGGCAGCCCCACAGTATCCAGCTCACAGCGCACACCCTTACGCATCAACAGCGCGGCCACCGCCTCCCCCAGGCCGCCGACCGCGGTGTGGTTTTCCGCAGTCACCACCAGACGACCTGGCTTCGACGCCTGTTCAATAATCGCTTTTTCATCCAGCGGTTTGATGGTCGGCACGTGCAGGACCGCCACGCTGATGTTATCGGCCCGCAGCTTTTCAACCGCCTCCAGCGCGCGCATGGTCATCAGCCCGGAGGAGATGATCAGCACATCGTTGCCGTCCTCCAGCAGCTTTGCTTTACCCAGTTCGAACTGATAGTCGTATTTATCCAGCACCAGCGGCACCTTACCGCGCAGCAGGCGCATATACACCGGCCCCTGGTGATCGGCAATGGCCGGCACCGCCTGCTCTATCTCCAGCGCATCGCAAGGATCGACGATGACCATGCCGGGGATACCGCGCATAATCGCCAGATCTTCAGTGGCCTGATGGCTGGGGCCATAACCGGTCGTCAGGCCCGGCAGCGCCGCGCAGATCTTCACGTTCAGATGCTCTTCGGCGATGACCTGATGAATAAAATCATAGGCGCGACGGGTTGCAAAGGCGGCATAGGTGGTGGCGAAAGGAATAAATCCCTCCTTCGCCATTCCCCCCGCCGCCGCCATCAGCAGCTGCTCGGCCATGCCCATCTGGAAGAAACGATCCGGGAAGGCCTGGGCGAAAATATGCAGATCGGTATATTTTGACAGGTCCGCGGTCATGCCGACGATTTCCGGACGCTGCGCCGCCAGTTTTGACAGCGCGACGCCGAAGGGCGCAGAGATGGTCGCCTGGCCTTCATCGGCAATCGAGGCGATCATCGCCGACGTTTTTAAACGGGGTTGACTCTGGCTCATTACAGCACTCCTTCTGGTTTGTTAGCGTCCAGCACCGCAATCGCTTTTTGCCATTCGTCGGCATCGACGCGAATAAAATGGTTTTTATCGCGGGTTTCGAGGAACGGCACCCCTTTGCCCATCAGCGTGTCGCATAAAATGACCCGCGGCTGGTTGCCGGAATAACTTTTCGCGTTGTCAAAAGCGGCCATCACCGCCGGCAGATCGTTACCGTCCACGCGCTGTACGTACCAGCCGAAGGCGGCCCATTTTTCATGCAGCGGCTCAAAGCCGAGGATTTTGCGTGAATCGCCGTCGGCCTGCTGTTTGTTGACGTCGACAAGGTTAATCAGGTTGCTCAGGCCATAGTGAGCCGCCGACATCGCCGCTTCCCAGGTCGACCCTTCGTCCAGCTCCCCATCGGACATGGAGTTGTAGACCCAGGCCGTGCTCTGTTTCTGCCGCAGCCCAAGCGCCATGCCGACGGCAATGGACAGCCCCTGTCCCAGCGAACCGCCGGACATCTCCATGCCTGGGGTGTAGGTCGCCATGCCGGACATCGGCAGGCGGCTGTCGTCGGAGCCGTAAGTTTCCAGCTCGGCTTCCGGGATAATGCCCGCCTCCAGCAGCGCGGCATAATAAGCGATAGCGTAATGGCCATGAGAGAGCAGGAAGCGATCGCGCCCCTCCCACTCGGGATCTTCCGGACGATAGGTCATGGCGTGGCTGAAGGCGGTGGCCAGCACATCGGCATAGCCCAGCGCCTGGCCGATATAGCCCTGCCCCTGCACTTCCCCCATTTGCAGGGCGTAACGGCGAATACGCCACGCCGCCGCGGCGACTTTTTGTGATTCGGTCATCTTCATCTGTTGCCTCGCTTAGTGAATTAACATGCCGCCGTTAACGTCCAGGGTGATACCGGTGGAGTAGGAAGAGAGGTCGCTGCCGAGGAACAGCGCAGCGCGCGCGATGTCTACCGCATCGCCGAGGCGGTTCATCGGGATCCCGGCAAGAATGTTGGCCGTCATGTCGTCGGTCAGCTTGCCGGCGGTAATGTCGGTCTGAATCAGCCCCGGGGTGATGCAGTTAACGCGGACGTTATCCGGGCCAAGCTCGCGCGCCATCGCCCGCGCCAGACCCAGCACCCCGGCTTTTGCCGCGCTGTAGTGCGGGCCGCCGAAGATACCGCCGCCGCGCTGGGCGGAAACGGACGAGATGCAGACAATGCTGCCGGATTTTTGCGCCCGCATGGTGGGAATAACCGCCTGCGACATCAGCAGCGTACCGCGCAGGCTGACATCAAGTACCGCGTCATAGTTGGCGCGCTTGATCTCCATCAGCTTCAGCGGCTGGGTAATCCCGGCGTTATTCACCAGCACATCAACCCGGCCATATTTCGCCAGAATTTGTTCGATGGCCGCCTGCACCTGCACTTCGTCGGAGACGTTCGCCGCCAGGCCGAGATGGCCTTCGCCTAATGCCGCCGCCGCGGTTTTGCTGGCTTCACCATTGAGGTCGATAATGACCACTTTCGCGCCGTTGTCGGCGAATAATTTCGCGGTGGCGAAACCCAAACCGCGAGCGGAGGCCGCGCCAGTAATAATGGCAACTTTATCTTTTAATAACATAGTTTCACTCCATGACATTACGTCATATTAATTAACAGGATATATTTCCGTTATTGTGGTTCATCGAGGAAAAGAATCACCACCAAACCAATGGCGGCGCAGATACCAAAATAGGTAAATACAGAATTAAAACTCCCGGTTTTATCAAGTAAGAAACCGGCTGCCATCGGCGCGACAAATCCACCGAGGTTGCCGCCGCTATTAATTATGGAAGAGGCGATTGGATAGGTTTTGCTGTCCGAAACGGCCATACCGTAGGCGGTAAAAGCCGGCCAGCCGATATTCAAACAAAAACCGACAAAAAATAATCCAATACTGACCGCCAGGGTGCTTGCCGGGATATTCAGCATAATTAACATCATGACCACCGTTGACACGGCAGTAAACATCATGGTGGGTTTACGTCGGCGGCCCAGAACTTTATCTGAAATCCACCCGCCGCCAATCGCGCCAATAAAGCCGCCGATGCACGGCATACTGGCCACGAAACCCATACTCATTACATCAAAGCCACGCTCTTTGACTAAGTACAGCGGGATCCAGGTTAATAATCCGTACAGCACGCTAACCATCATAAAATACGCCAGGCAGTCACCGAGAATATTTTTTGAGGTGAATAAGCCTTTCGCCGTATCAATTGGCGCCATCTTCTTTACCCGAATGATTTTATCCAGCCAGGTGAATCGATCGGCAATTAATATATTTTCGCGTACGCTATTATTATGACTTTCACGCCCGGCATTAATCTCTGCCAGTTCACTTTGTGAAACAAATCCGCTTTCTGATGGCTTTGACTTCACCAATAGATACCAGGCTATCGCTGCCACAATCCCGGGTATCGCGAAGGAGAAAAAGACCCACCGCCAGCCCCAGGTCACCGCAATCCACACCGCCAGCGGCGGGACAATAATCGGCGCAAACATGGTCGCCGCGATGTAAACGCCGGTTGCCGTGGCTTTCTCTTTTGGTGGAAACCAGTTATTTATGGTGGAAGCCAGCCCCACCGGGCAAGGCCCTTCGCTTAGCCCCAGTCCCAGACGCACCAGCTTCAGGCCAAACACGGAGCTCACCGTGCCCATCAGCCAGGTAAAGGCGGAGAAGCCGAAAATGGACAGCGAAACCAGCCCCCGGGTACCGCGTTTGGCGATGAAAAAACCGGCCGGGATCTGGCTTACCGCATAGCCGAGGAAAAACATACTGGCGATGGCCCCGGCTTCAAAATTATTGATATGAAACTCATCAATGATAAACGGCAGAACCGCGCCAATATTGGTTCTGTCGGCGTAATTGATGGCATATACCAGGAAAATCATCGTCAAAACCACGAAACGATATTTCGTTTTCCTGGCGTCAGTACAGACTAGAGTATCTATACGTGACATAGGGTTTCCTCATCTTATACCTCATCCACTTCGCTGCCCGTTGCCGCTTCGGATCACCGCGTTTTCACGTTCCATACAGCAGCAAAAGATAAATATCTTTTCGCTCAGCTAAACAGGTGGTTAGGTGTTTTATAATGGCGATCTCAACGCATCGCCGTTTGTGATCAGGCCTGTGAGAGGAATATAACAACCCCAAAATGAAACGGTATTCAAAAAACCTCAATTATGATTGAGAAAAATTGAGTTAGTGACTTCCCGCAAATTTTTAGTCTTTACTGACACGCGCACTTTTAACGAGATAAATTGTTAAGCCCATCACAAATTAAAATCATTTTTTTCCTTTTCCCTATGCTGGCTATCACGACTGCGCCACGCTGTTCGCTATTTTCTTTTAGAAACGCCCTGCCCAGGATGCTGCCATGAGTCAACCGCTGCCCAATAAAAATTTGCCGATGCCCTCTTTACGCAATATCCAGGCCTTTATTGAAGTCGCCGCTACCGGCAGCCTCAACCTGGCCGCAGAGAATCTCAATATTACCGCCTCGGCGGTCAGCCATCAGATAGCCAGCCTGGAGCACTTTCTGGGGAAAAAACTGTTCTCCCGCAGCAGTAAAGGCGTCATGTTAACGGCGGTGGGAGAAAAATATCTCAAAGAGGTCTCCGGGGCGCTGAATATGATTGGCCAGGCCACCAGCCAGGTGATCAATGATATCCATCAGGATTATTTACGTATTCACTCGGCGCCGAGCTTCGGCCTGCTGTGGTTGATGCCTCGCCTGGATAAATTTCGCCAGGCGTGGCCGGAGTTAAAAATCAGCCTGACCTGTTCCTACGAAAGCATCCAGTTCTCCCGGGATAATATTGATATCGATATTCGTCACGGGCTATCACAGTGGCCAACGCTGTTGGTCAGAACCATTAAAAATGAGTGTGTCCTGCCCTACAGCGCAGCGTCTTATTTAGCCAGCCATCCTGTGCATGCGGTGGAAGATCTGCTGGCCTGCGATCTGATCCACTCCGACAGCACCTTAATTAACTGGAGCAGTTGGCTGTCGTGGCACAAGGTCCGCGGCTGGCATAAAAACTTCATTTTTAATTTCGACCGGTCGTACATGAGCATCGAGGCGGCCAGAATGGGGATGGGCGTGATCCTCGAAAGCAATCTGCTGGCCGGCGGGCACGTGCGTCAGGGGCAGCTGACGCCAGTATTTGACGACGAGCGGAGTATGCCGGTCGGCGCGCACCACTTCGTTCTTCCCCATGCCAATGAACAGAAGGAGAAGGTCCAGCGTTTCTTCGCCTGGGTCGCCGGGGAGCTGAAGGAGGAAGGGTTCCATATTTGATCCCGGCTGGTGGACAAACCGCCGATCGAGGCCTAAAGTTAATCAATCGATTGATTAACTTTTTACCGAGCGCGATGACCAGTAAAGGCGAACAGGCAAAAAATCAGCTTATCGCGGCCGCTATCGCCCAGTTTGGCGAGTATGGTCAGCATGCCACCACCCGCGATATCGCCGCCCAGGCCGGGCAGAATATCGCCGCTATCACCTATTATTTTGGCTCGAAAGACGACTTATATCTCGCCTGTGCCCAATGGATCGCCGATTTTATCGGCGACAATTTTCGCCCACAGGCCGAAGCGGCGGAGGCCCTGCTCGCCGGGAAGTCGCCGGATCGCCAGGCAATACGCGCCCTCATTCTCAACGCCTGCCATAACATGATCCTGCTGCTGACCCAGGATGATACGGTCAACTTAAGCAAATTCATTTCCCGTGAGCAGCTGGCGCCGACCGCCGCCTACCATCTGATCCACCAGCAGGTGATCGCCCCCCTGCACCACTATCTCACCCGGCTGATTGCCGCCTGGACAGGCCGCGATGCCGGTGATACGCAAATGATCCTCCACACCCACGCCCTGCTGGGCGAGGTGCTGGCTTTCCGTCTTGGGCGTGAAACCATCCTGCTACGCACCGGCTGGACGCAGTTTGACGCGCAAAAGACCGAACAGATTTTCGAGGTCATTACCTGTCATATCGATTTCATTCTGCATGGGTTATCGCAAAGGAGTTTGGGCTGATGAAAAAACCCGTCGTCGTCATTCTGCTGATCGTGATTCTTCTCGCCGCGCTGGGCGGCGGCTGGTGGTGGTACCAGAGCAGCCGGCAGCAGCCGCTGACCCTGTATGGCAATGTCGATATCCGCACCGTCAACATGAGCTTCCGCGTCGGCGGCAGACTGGCTTCGCTGACCGTCGACGAAGGCGACAGCATCCGCGCCGGGCAAACTCTCGGCGAGCTTGATCGCGCGCCGTATGAAAATGCCCTGCTGCAGGCCCAGGCCAACGTCTCCACCGCCCAGGCGCAGTATGACCTGATGATGGCCGGCTACCGCGCGGAAGAGATTGCCCAGGCCGCGGCGGCGGTGAAACAGGCGCAGGCCGCTTACGACTATGCGCAAAACTTTTATCAGCGCCAGCTCGGGCTGCGCGCCAGCAGCGCGATTTCCGCCAACGATCTGGAGAACGCCCGCTCCTCACGCGACCAGGCGCAGGCAACGCTCAAATCGGCGCAGGATAAACTGCGTCAGTATCGCGCCGGTAACCGCCCGCAGGAGATTGCCCAGGCCAAAGCCAGTCTGGAACAGGCGCAGGCGGCGCTGGCCCAGGCCAAACTGGACCTGCACGATACCGTGCTCACCGCCCCTTCCGACGGTACGCTGATGACCCGCGCCGTCGAGCCCGGCACCATGCTCAACGCCGGCGGCACCGTACTGACGCTGTCGTTAACCCATCCGGTATGGGTCCGCGCCTATGTTGACGAAAAAAACCTTGGTCAGGCGCAGCCGGGACGTGAAGTGCTGCTGTATACCGACAGCCGGCCGGATAAGCCCTATCACGGCAAAATCGGCTTTGTCTCGCCAAGCGCTGAATTCACGCCGAAGACCGTTGAAACGCCGGATCTGCGTACCGACCTCGTTTATCGTCTGCGTATTGTGGTGAACGATGCCGACGGCGCCCTGCGCCAGGGGATGCCGGTGACCGTCTCCTTTAACCACGGGAACGGACATGAGTGAGGCCATCATTGCCTTAAACGGTCTGAGCCGCCGTTTTCCCGGAATGGACAGGCCAGCGGTGGCGCCGCTCACCTGCACGATCCACGCCGGCTACGTCACCGGGCTGGTGGGGCCCGACGGCGCGGGGAAAACCACCCTGATGCGAATGCTGGCCGGTTTGCTCAAGCCTGATGAGGGCCGCGCCAGCGTGATCGGCTTCGACCCGCTAAAAGACGACAGCGCTCTGCACGCGGTGCTCGGCTATATGCCGCAGAAGTTCGGCCTGTATGAAGATCTGACGGTGATGGAAAACCTGACCCTGTACGCCGACCTGCGCAGCGTCACCGGCGAGGCGCGGAAGAAAATTTTCGACCGTCTGCTGGAGTTCACCTCCCTTGGCCCGTTCACCGAACGGCTGGCAGGCAAGCTTTCCGGCGGCATGAAGCAAAAGCTGGGGCTCGCCTGTACCCTGGTGGGCGACCCGAAAGTACTGCTGCTGGATGAGCCCGGCGTCGGCGTCGACCCTATCTCGCGCCGCGAGCTGTGGCAGATGGTGCACGAGCTGGCCGGCGACGGCATGCTGATCCTGTGGAGCACCTCCTATCTCGATGAAGCGGAACAATGCCGCGACGTGCTGCTGATGAACGAAGGCAAACTGCTCTACCAGGGTGAGCCGACGGCGCTGACGCAAACCATGGCCGGGCGCAGTTTCCTCGTCTCCAGCCCACAGGAAAACAACCGCCGTCTGCTGCAGCGGGCGCTGAAGCTGCCGCAGGTCAGCGATGGCGTGATCCAGGGCAAATCGGTGCGCCTGATCCTGAAAAAGGACGCCCGCATTGAGGAAGTCCAGCAGCATGGCGACATGCCGCCGCTGCAGGTGGCCGACACCGCGCCGCGCTTTGAAGATGCGTTTATCGATCTGCTCGGCGGAGCGGGAACCGCCGAATCGCCGTTGGGAGCGATTATCCATCGTGTTGACGGCAGCAAAGACGAAACGGTCATTGAAGCCCAGTCGTTAACGAAAAAGTTTGGTGATTTCGCCGCTACCGACCACGTCGATTTCCAGGTTAAGCGCGGTGAAATTTTCGGCCTGCTCGGCCCCAACGGCGCGGGGAAATCCACCACCTTCAAAATGATGTGCGGCCTGCTGGTGCCCACCTCCGGCAAAGCGCTGGTGCTGGGGATGGATCTTAAGGTCAGCTCTGGCAAGGCGCGCCAGCATCTGGGCTATATGGCGCAAAAATTTTCGCTGTATGGCAACCTCAGCGTCGAGCAGAACCTGCGCTTTTTCTCCGGCGTCTATGGCCTGCGCGGCCGGGCGCAAAATGAAAAAATCGCCCGAATGAGCGATGCCTTTGGCCTGAAAAGTATCGCCCGTCACGCCGCCGACGAGCTGCCGCTCGGCTACAAGCAGCGGCTGGCGCTGGCCTGCTCGCTGATGCATGAGCCCGATATTCTGTTTCTCGATGAACCGACCTCCGGCGTCGACCCCCTCACCCGCCGCGAGTTCTGGCTGCATATCAACAGCATGGTCGATAAAGGGGTGACGGTGATGGTGACCACCCACTTTATGGATGAGGCGGAATACTGCGACCGTATCGGGCTGGTTTACCACGGTAAACTTATCGCCAGCGGCACCCCGGACGCGCTGAAGGCCCAGGCAGCGGATGACAGCCAGACGGACCCGACCATGGAGCAGGCGTTCATTACCCTGATTAACCGCTGGGATAAGGAGAATAGCCATGAGCAATAGCATTCTCTCCTGGCGGCGGGTCCGCGCCCTGTGCGTGAAAGAGACCCGGCAGATCGTCCGCGATCCCAGCAGCTGGCTGATCGCGGTGGTGATCCCGCTACTCCTGCTGTTTATCTTCGGCTATGGCATTAACCTCGACTCCAGCAAACTGCGGGTCGGCGTATTACTGGAGCAACAGAGCGAAGAGGCGCTGGATTTCGTCCATACCATGACCGGCTCGCCCTATATCGACGCCACGGTCAGCGATAATCGCCAGCAACTGATTCAAATGATGCAGGCCGGGCGCATCCGCGCCATGGTGGTCATTCCGGTGGACTTCGACCGCCAGATGGCCCGCGCCGGCGCCGACGCACCGCTGCAGCTCATCACCGACGGCAGCGAGCCCAATACCGCCAACTTCGCTCAGGGCTACGTGGAAGGTATCTGGCAGATCTGGCAGCAGCAGCGGGCGGAAGACCGCGGCGAAACCTTTGAACCGCTGATCGACGTGCAGATGCGCTACTGGTTTAACCCGGCGGCTATTAGCCAGCACTTTATTATCCCCGGCGCAATTACCATCATCATGACCGTGGTCGGCGCGATCCTGACCTCGCTGGTGGTGGCGCGCGAATGGGAGCGCGGCACCATGGAGGCGCTGCTGTCGACGGAGATCACCCGCGCCGAACTGCTGCTGTGCAAGCTCATTCCCTACTATTTCCTCGGCATGCTGGCGATGTTGCTCTGTATGCTGGTGTCGGTATTTATTCTCGGCGTGCCCTATCGCGGCTCGCTGCCGATCCTGTTTGTCATCACCAGTCTGTTTTTGCTCAGCACCCTGGGGATGGGGCTGCTGATCTCAACCATTACCCGCAACCAGTTTAACGCCGCGCAGGTGGCGCTGAATGCCGCGTTTTTACCGTCGATTATGCTGTCCGGGTTTATTTTCCAGATAGACAGTATGCCGGCGGTGATCCGCGCGGTGACCTACGTGATCCCGGCGCGCTATTTCGTCAACACCCTGCAAAGCCTGTTTCTGGCGGGCAATATTCCGGTGGTGCTGCTGGTGAATGTGCTGTTTTTGATTGCGTCGGCGGTGATGTTTATCGGCCTGACGTGGTTAAAAACCAAGCGGCGTCTGGATTAGGTTTTGCCCGGTGGCGCTGCGCTGACCGGGCCTACGGTTTAACCAACATCGATTATACGGTTCGCCGATCCCCCAGGCCGGGCAAACGCAGTGCCGCCCGGCGTGGTTGAATGGGCCAAAGGAGCAATTATGTTTCACCGTTTATGGACATTGATCCGCAAAGAGCTGCAGTCGCTGCTGCGCGAGCCGCAAACGCGGGCAATTTTAATCATGCCGGTGCTGATTCAGGTATTGTTGTTTCCCTTTGCCGCGACGCTGGAGGTGACCAACGCCACCATCGCCATCTACAACGAAGACAGCGGCCGCCACGCGGTGGAACTCACTCAGCGCTTCGCCCGCGCCAAAGCCTTTACCCACGTCCTGTTGCTGAAAAGCCCGCAGGCGATCCAGCCGACCATCGATGAACAAAAAGCCCTGCTGGTGGTACGCTTCCCGGCGGATTTCTCGCGTAATCTCGACAACTATCAAACCGCCCCGCTGCAGCTCCTGCTCGACGGGCGCAACTCCAACAGCGCGCAAATCGCCGCCAACTACCTGCAGCAGATCGTAAAAAACTATCAGCAGGAGCTGCTGGAGGGGAAAGCGAAGCCGAACAACAGCGAACTGGTGGTGCGCAACTGGTACAACCCGAATCTCGACTATAAGTGGTTCGTGGTGCCGTCGCTTATCGCCATGATCACCACCATCGGGGTGATGATCGTGACGTCGTTGTCGGTGGCCCGTGAGCGCGAACAGGGTACCCTCGATCAGCTGCTGGTCTCGCCCCTCGCCACCTGGCAAATCTTCGTTGGCAAAGCAGTGCCGGCGCTGATCGTCGCCACCCTGCAGGCGACTATCGTGCTGGCGATTGGTATCTGGGCCTATCAGATCCCGTTTGCCGGCTCGCTGCTGCTGTTCTATTTCACGATGGTGATTTATGGCTTATCGTTGGTGGGCTTCGGTTTATTGATTTCATCGCTGTGCGCCACCCAGCAGCAGGCGTTTATCGGCGTGTTCGTCTTTATGATGCCGGCGATCCTGCTTTCGGGCTACGTTTCACCGGTGGAAAATATGCCGCAGTGGCTGCAGGATCTGACCTGGATAAACCCGATCCGCCATTTTACCGATATCACCAAGCAAATTTATCTGAAGGATGCGAGTCTGAAGATTGTGTGGGGAAGTTTGTGGCCGCTACTGGTCATAGCGGCCACCACCGGCTCAGCGGCGTATGCGATGTTCCGAAGAAAGATTGCGTAGTTTTTTATCTTTCGCCAGCAGCGAGACCACCGCCGGGCCTGCCAGTATCACCAGCCCGGCGAGGGCCAGCAGCAGGTTGTTGTGCAGCACGCGCGACAGCAGCCACAGCGCTATCATGGCCGCGCCAAAGTACCAGGTGGTGGTGAGCTCCTCAAGGAAGTCTCCCACATCGCGCCAGCGCGCCTCGTGGTGACGCTGCAAAAACAGCATCGCCAGCAGCGTGACGCTATAGAGGACGCACAGCCCCAATCCGACGCGCACCAGCGCGCCGCTCATCCATCCCATCACCAGCACTGCCACGACCAGTAGATGCAACATAATCTGCCAGCAACTAAGACCTGTTGCGACGCGTACACGTTGTTGCCACTTCATGGCTTCTCTCCTGAAGGATTTTTCTCTGCTACTCAGAGTACCGCACTTTACGGAAAATTCCGTAACACCGCATCTTTTTGTGACGTCTACTACACTATTTTATTCAGGAAAGTGACATTTACTGGAGAATTATGGCTGAGCCAACGTCGGGATTTTCGTTGAACGTGCTGACAATTAACACCCATAAAGGCTTTACGGCGTTTAATCGGCGTTTTATTTTGCCCGAGTTGCGCGACGCCGTGCGCAGCGTCAGCGCGGATATTGTTTGCCTGCAGGAAGTGATGGGCGCTCACGAGGTTCACCCGCTGCACATCGAGAACTGGCCAGATACCACCCATTATGAATTTCTCGCCGACACCATGTGGAGCGATTACGCCTACGGGCGCAACGCGGTCTATCCGGAAGGCCACCACGGCAATGCCGTACTGTCGCGCTTTCCCATTGAATACTATGAAAATCGGGATATTTCAGTCGGCAACGGCGAGAAACGTGGTCTGCTTTACTGCCGCATCGTGCCGCCAGAGAGCGGCGTGACGATCCATGTGATCTGCGTTCACCTGGGTTTACGCGCCGACCAACGGCAGGCGCAGTTGACCATGCTGGCAGAATGGGTCAATACCCTCCCCGCCGGTGAGCCGGTGGTGGTGGCCGGGGATTTTAACGACTGGCGTCAGCAGGCGAATCAGCCGTTAAAAGCGCAAGCCGGGCTGGAAGAGATCTTTACCCGCGCCCGCGGACGGCCGGCGCGTACGTTTCCGGTCAGTTTTCCGCTGCTGCGCCTCGATCGTATTTATGTCAAAAACGCCCACGCCAGCCACCCGAAGGCGCTGGCCCTCAAACAATGGCGGCATCTGTCCGATCATGCGCCCCTTAGCGTGGAGATACACTTGTGAAATGTCGTTGGCAGGAAGGCAACCGCATTACGCTACTGGAGAACGGCGACCAGTACTATCCGGCGCTGTTTGCGGCTATTGGTCGCGCCAGCCGGCGGGTGATCCTCGAATCCTTTATCTGGTTTGAAGATGAGGTGGGCTGGCGGCTGCACGCGGTGCTGCTGAAAGCCGCCCGCCGCGGTATTCAGGTGGAGGTGCTGCTTGACGGCTACGGCTCGCCGGATCTCAGCGATGAGTTTGTCGGCGAACTGACCGCCGCCGGGGTGATTTTTCGCTACTACGATCCGCGCCCTAAGCTGATGGGGATGCGCACCAACCTGTTCCGTCGGATGCACCGTAAAATCGTGGTGATTGACGACACCACCGCCTTTGTCGGCGGCATCAACTACTCCGCCGAGCATATGAGCGACTACGGCCCGGAGGCGAAACAGGATTATGCGGTGCAGGTCGAGGGGCCGGTGGTGCTTGATATTCTCCAGTTCGAGCTGGAGAACCTGCCCAACAGCGAAACCGCCCGCCGCTGGTGGCGCCGCCGTCGCCACCAGCCAGAGATCAACCAGACTCCCGGCGAGGCGCAGGCGCTGTTCATCTGGCGCGACAACCAGGATCACCGCGACGATATCGAACGCCACTACCTGAAGATGCTCACCAGCGCCCGCCGGGAGGTGATCATTGCCAACGCCTATTTCTTTCCCGGCTACCGCCTGCTGCATGCGATGCGCAACGCTGCGCGACGCGGCGTGCGGGTCAAGCTGATCGTCCAGGGCGAGCCGGATATTCCGATTGTGAAGTTTGGCGCCCACCTGCTCTATCACTATCTCGTTAAGGGCGGGGTGCAGATCTACGAATATCGCCGCCGTCCGCTGCATGGCAAGGTCGCCCTGGCGGATGACCACTGGGCCACCGTCGGGTCGAGCAACCTGGATCCATTGAGCCTGTCGCTGAATCTGGAAGCCAATCTGATTATCCACGACCGGGTGTTTAACCAGACGCTGCGCGATAACCTTAACGGGCTTATCGCCAGGGATTGCCAGCGGATCGATAAAACGATGCTGCCGAAACGCAACTGGTGGCGGCTGGGCGTCAGCGTGATGGCCTTCCACTTTCTGCGCCACTTCCCGGCGTGGGTCGGCTGGCTACCAGCCCATACGCCGCGGCTGGCCAGGGTCAGCCCGCCGGTGCAGCCGGAGATTGAAACCCAGGATCGTGTCGACTCACAAACCAGGGATAATCCGCTATGAGCAAATCGCATCCCCGCTGGCGGATGGCGAAAAGAGTACTTACCGTGCTCTTTTTTATCGCGGTGATCGTCCTGCTGGTGATTTACGCGCAAAAAGTCGACTGGCAGGACGTGTGGAAGGTGATCCGCGGCTACGATCGGCTGGCCTTGTTTAGCGCCATTGCGCTGGTCATCGTCAGCTATCTGATCTACGGCTGCTACGATCTGCTTGGCCGGGCCTATTGTGGGCATAAGCTGGCGAAACGCCAAGTGATGCTGGTGTCGTTTATCTGCTATGCCTTTAACCTGACGCTCAGCACCTGGGTCGGCGGGATCGGCATGCGCTACCGGCTGTACTCGCGGCTGGGGCTCAACGGCGGCACCATCACCCGTATTTTTTCCTTAAGCATTACCACCAACTGGCTGGGCTATATCCTGCTCGGTGGGGTGATATTTACGGCGGATCTGGTGAAGCTGCCGCCGCACTGGTACATCAGCCAGACCACTCTGCGCGTTATCGGCGGGGTGATGCTGATCCTTACGCTTTGCTATCTGTTCGGTTGCGCGTTTGCCAAACGCCGTCACCTGACGATTAAAGGCCAGCGGCTGGTGCTGCCCTCCTGGCGCTTCGCGTTGCTGCAGATGGGGATTTCGGCGGCGAACTGGATGGCGATGGGGGCGATAATCTGGCTGCTGTTGGGCAGCGAAATTAACTATTTCCTGGTATTAGGGGTGCTGCTGGTGAGCAGTATCGCCGGGGTGATCGTTCATATTCCGGCCGGTATCGGCGTGCTGGAGGCGGTGTTTATCGCCATGCTCTCCGGAGAGGAGATTTCGAAGGGCGCGATTATCGCCGCCCTGCTCGCCTGGCGCGCGCTCTATTATTTCCTGCCGCTGCTGCTGGCGACGGTGGCTTATCTGCTGCTGGAGAGTCGGGCGAAAAAGCTGCGGCAAAAGAACCAGCGTAAGCTGGCCCGCGAATGACACGGCCAGGTCGCGCTGCGCTTGCCGGGCCTGCGGGGTGTGAGCCTATGAGAGGATCCTGTAGTCCGGGTAAGGCGCCAGCCGCCACCCGGCAATACCAGGGGTACCGTGCCTGATATCTTGCCCGGCGGCGCTGCGCTTGGCAGGTCTAAACGCCAGCCGGACGGTTCCCTCTCCCTCCGGGAGAGGGACAGGGTGAGGGGAAGCACTGCGGTGTGGTTGTTTATATTATCTGTGGCTTCAGCGTAGTTTGCGCTCCCGGTTAGTCTTCTGCGTTATGTCATTCATGGCGCAGGGAGCGCACAGGGGGCGGCCAGTCGCCGCCGCCCCCTGTACCCCCGGGCTCCGGCCAGCAAAATCGCCACTTCGTGGTGCCTTCGACTTATCCCTGCAGGCTTCGGGTCGGGCCGAGGCAGCGTCCCTGCAAAACACGGCCCTCAGCCCGCATCCATGCGGGCTGCCCCGGCCTTCCGGGAACGTCTCAGCGATTTTGAGGCCGTCAGCACCGGCAGTTTCAGCAAGAAAGGTGAATAAATTAACGACAGGTCGCACGCACCGTAGGCCGGATAAGGCGCCAGCCGCCACCCGGCAGCACCACGGGTACCGTGCCTGATGCCATCGCCCGGCGGCGCTGCGCTTGCCGGGCGTTAGGAGATGCAACCCTCTGATATTAAGAGGTTAGCGGCGATTGCCCATAATACGCAGCAGCATCAGGAACAGGTTGATAAAGTCCAGGTACAGCGTTAAGGCCCCGAGGATCGAGTATTTACGCAGCGTGGCGCTGTCGCGGGTGTCAATCTGCTCGCCGATGTTTTTCAGCTTCTGGGTGTCATACGCCGTCAGGCCGACAAACAGCACCACCCCAATGTAGGTCACCGCCCACATCAGCGCCTCGCTCTTCAGCCACAAGTTGACCAGCGATGCCAGCACGATGCCAATCAGCCCCATAAACAGCATGCTGCCGAAGCCGCTCAGATCGCGCTTCGTGGTGTAACCATACAAGCTCATCGCCCCGAACATCCCGCCGGTGACCACAAAGGTGCTGGCGATCGATGAGTAGGTATAGGCGATAAAAATGCTCGACAGCGTCAGCCCGGTCAGCGCCGAGTAGAGCATAAACAGCGTGGTGGCCATCCCGGCGCTCAGCCGCTGCACCATCCCCGACAGCACAAACACCAGCGCCAGCTGGGCAATAATCAGCCCGAAGAAAGTGATTTTGCTCGAAAAGACGAACATCATCACCGCCGGGGTATTCGCCGCAAACCACGCGATAAACGCCGTCAGCAGCAGGCCGACCGTCATCCAGCCGTATACCTGCGCCATGTAAGTCTGCAGGCCGGTACGGCCCTGCACGATTGAATCGGAACGCGGATATCTGTCCATGACTCTCTCCTGATTAACAAAGTTTCACCCTGTAAGCGTATCACACTACCAGCGCTCTGCCGCCTGACGATCGCTGTCGCGGGCGTCGACCCAGCGTTCGCCTTCCGGCGTCGCCTCACGCTTCCAGAACGGCGCGCGGGTTTTCAGGTAGTCCATAATAAACTCGCCGGCGGCGAAGGCGCTGCCGCGGTGGGCGCTGGTGACGCCGACAAACACAATCTCTTCCCCCGGCCACATTTCGCCGATGCGGTGGATAACCGTCACCCGGCCCAGCGGCCAGCGCTCGCGCGCCAGGTTGACAATTTCCGCCAGTGATTTCTCGGTCATCCCCGGATAGTGCTCGAGGGTCAGCGCTTTTACGCTGTCGCCAAGATTGTGATTGCGCACTTTACCGGTGAAGGTAACCACCGCACCGTCTTCATCGCGCTCGGCCAGCCACGGATACTCATCGCCGACGCTAAAGCGTGCCGGGCTAACCACGATACGAGTTTGCGTCATCTTAGCCTCCGGTCACCGGCGGGAAGAACGCCACTTCGTCGCCGCTGGCGACCGGATGGTCAAACGCGGTCAGCGTCTGGTTGACTGCCGCCAGCAGCTTGCCCTCTTCCAGGGCCAGCGCCCAGCGGTCGCCGCGCGCGGCAAGCTGCTGGCGCACGGCCTCGACGGTTGCCAGGTCGCTGGCGTCGAGGGTCAGAGTATCGGTGCCGACCAGTTCGCGCACCTGGGCGAAAAACAGAACCTTAATCATGGCGTTCGTCCACCTTAAAATCGCCGGACTTGCCGCCGCTTTTCGCCAGCAGGCGCAGCGGGCCAATCACCATATCTTTTTGCACCGCCTTGCACATGTCGTAGATGGTCAGCGCGGCAACGGAGGCGGCGGTCAATGCTTCCATCTCAACGCCGGTTTTACCGGTCAGACGGCAAAGCGACTCAATGCGCACCCGGTTATGCTCCGGCTGCGCCTGCAGATTGACTTCCACTTTGCTCAGCATCAGCGGATGGCACAGCGGGATCAGCTCCCAGGTACGTTTTGCCGCCTGGATCCCGGCGATACGCGCGGTGGCGAACACATCGCCTTTATGGTGGCTGCCGTCGATAATCATCGCCAGCGTCGCCGCCTGCATTTCGACGTAAGCCTCGGCGCGCGCTTCGCGCACCGTTTCCGCTTTGCCGGAGACATCCACCATATGGGCTTCGCCCGCGGCGTTAATATGGGTCAGTTGTGACATAGATTATTTCTTCAGGTGAGGAATGAAGTTACACGGACGGGTGCGAGCATCCAGCTGCGGGGCAATGATGTTGTCCCACGCCGTGCGGCAGGCTTTGGTCGAGCCCGGCATGGCAAAAATCAGCGTGCGGTTGGCGACGCCGGCCACGGCCCGGGACTGCAGCGTCGAGGTGCCGATCTCTTCGAACGACAGCATGCGGAACACTTCACCAAAGCCTTCGACCTCACGGTCAAACAGCGGCAGCAGCGCTTCCGGCGCCTGGTCACCCTCGGTGAACCCGGTCCCGCCGGTGATCAGCACCACCTGCACGTCATCGCTGGCGATCCACGCCGACACCTGGGCGCGGATGGCGTAGCGGTTTTCTTTCACCATCGCCTTATCGACGACATGGTGTCCCGCCTCCTGCGCCGCCTCGCGCAGCCAGTGGCCGGAGGTATCGTCCTCTTCGCCACGGCGGCTGGAAACAGTAAGAATAGCAATACGGGTCGGAATAAACTCAGCGCTAGCCTGGCTCATCTGAATGCTCCTTTCGAAAACGATTAACCGCCAATATAGGACAGGTTCTGCGTAATACCGGTGTTGCCCTGATGCAGGAAATGGGTCTGCTTTTTATGGGTCAAGGCTTCGGCTATCCGCGCTTCCAGCTCGGCCTGTTGCTCGTCCTCAGCCATCAGGTCGCGCAGGTCGACGCCGCCTTCGCCAAACAGACACAGGTGCAGTTTGCCAACGGATGAGACGCGCAGACGGTTGCAGGTGGCGCAGAAATCTTTTTCATACGGCATGATGAGGCCGATTTCACCGGCGTAATCCGGGTGACAAAAGACCTGCGCCGGGCCATCGCTGCGCTGGCGGATCTGGTGGATCCAGCCGCGGCGCAGCAGCTCGTCGCGCAGCACCATGCCGGAAAGATGGTGACGGCGGAATAGATCGCTGCCCTCTCCGGTTTCCATCAGCTCAATAAAACGCAGCTGAATACGACGGGGTTGGATCCACGCGAGAAAGGTATCGAGCTGGTGATGATTAACATCACGCATCAGCACGGTATTGACCTTCACCTTGTCAAAGCCCGCGGCGAAAGCAGCATCAATGCCGTCCATCACCTGGTGGAACTTGTCCTGGCCGGTGATGGCATGAAATTGACGGGCGTCGAGGCTATCAACGCTGACGTTAATCGCCGTCAGCCCGGCATCGCGCCAGCGTTCGACATCGCGCGCCAGGCGGTAACCGTTGGTGGTAACCGCAATCTGACGGATCGCCGGGTTTTCACGCACCGCGGCAATGATTTCGGTGAAGTCGCGACGCAGAGAGGGTTCCCCACCGGTGAGGCGAACTTTTTCGGTGCCCAGCGCGGAGAAAGCGCGCGTGACGCGGCGCACTTCGTCTACGCTGAGAAAGCCGTTGTTATTGACGGCGCCGGGTTTGTAGCCGTCCGGCAGGCAGTAGGTGCAACGGAAGTTGCACACATCGGTAATCGACAGACGCAGGTAAAAAAACTTACGCGCGAATGCATCGGTAAGCTGTGAGGCCATATACACCTTTCCAAATACGGGAGGCGCGGTCATTTCTTCCCACGCCCTGGCGACACCCGGAGGGGTCGCGGCCAAACCGCCATATCTTTTGACACAGGCGAAGAGGCTAGAGTGTTAACAGGTTATGCCGATAGTAGCGCGTTACGGACGGTTTCGCCATTTGCGATTTCGTTATATAACATTGTATATATCGCTACCTTCGTGCATTTTCGCTACAGAATAGCCATAAATCATTTTTTTGCCTTGATGTCGGTCAGTTTGTCGGGCTCCTCCCATCGTCTTTTAGGGGTAGATCGGGTAGTGTGTGGCCGTTTATGTGAAATAAGGAATTTCTATGCGCAATCGTACATTCGCTGACCTCGATCGGGTGGTCGCGCTCGGCGGCGGGCATGGTCTGGGCCGGGTGATGTCCTCCCTCTCCTCGCTCGGCTCGCGGCTGACCGGCATTGTCACCACCACCGACAACGGGGGCTCCACCGGGCGGATCCGCCGCTCGGAAGGCGGCATTGCCTGGGGCGATATGCGCAACTGCATCAATCAGTTAATTGCCGAGCCCAGCGTGGCGTCGGCGATGTTCGAGTATCGTTTTAGCGGTAATGGCGAACTTTCCGGGCATAACCTCGGAAATCTGATGTTAAAGGCGCTGGACCACCTGAGCGTGCGGCCTTTAGAAGCTATCAATTTAATCAGAAACCTGCTCAAAGTAGACGCGTTTCTTATCCCGATGTCGGAACAACCGGTGGATTTGATGGCGCTCGATCATGAAGGCCATGAAGTTTACGGCGAAGTGAATATCGATCAGCTCGACAACCTACCGCAGGAGCTGATGCTTACCCCACCGGTACCCGCCACTCGCGAGGCGGTGGAAGCGATCGCCGAAGCCGATCTGATCCTCATCGGCCCGGGCAGCTTTTACACCAGCCTGCTGCCGATCCTGCTGCTCGACGAGATGGCCCAGGCGCTGCGCCGCACCCCGGCGCCGATGGTGTTTATCGATAATCTGGGTAAAGAGCACAGCCCGGCGGCGAGGCTGTCGCTGGCGGAGCGCATTGCGATTATGGAGCACTACGTGGGTAAGCGGGTGGTGGATGCGGTGATCGCCGGGCCAAAAGCCGATATCCGCGGCATCAACGACCGGCTGGTGATCCAGACGCCGCTGGAGGCCAGTGACGTGCCCTATCGCCATGATCGGGCGCTGCTCCGCGGCGCGCTGGAAAAGGCGATTCAGCTTCCTGGCTGACGCTGCGCGCCGGAGGGCCAACCTTCGGTGCACCTTAAAATCTTAAGGTTGTCTTAAAATAGGGCTGGCACTATACGCTTATCTCTTTCTGTGGGTAGGTATTATGTCGTTATTGCCTCTGCGTCGGCCGCTCTTCAGCCGCACGACTTATTTGATTCTCTTTGCTTGCTATATCGGTATCTTTCTCAACCTGGCTTTTTATCGCCAGGTTTTCCCGTTACTGCCGGTAAACAGCCTGCATAACTGGCTGGTATTCCTCAGTATGCCGATCGTGGCCATTAGCGTGATGAATATCATCACCACCCTCGCCTCGTTCCTGAAGCTCGATCGGGTGGTCATCAGCCTGTTTATTCTGCTCAGCGCGTCGGCGCAGTACTTTATCTGGAACTTCGGGGTAGTGATCGACCGCAGCATGATCACCAATATCCTCGACACCACTCCGGCGGAGAGCTTTGCTCTGCTCTCCGGCGAAATGATCGCCGTCCTCGGCCTCTCGGGGGTTTTAGCGGTATTCGTCGCCTGGTGGGTGAAAATCCGTAAGCCCGCCACACGGTGGCGCGGCGCGGCGATGCGCCTGCTCAATATCGCCGTTTCGGCGCTGCTGATTATTCTGGTGGCCGCGCTGTTCTACAAAGATTACGCCTCGGTGTTCCGTAACAACAAAGAACTGGTGAAATCCCTAAGTCCCTCCAACAGCATTGTGGCGCTGAACTCGTGGTATGCGCACAACCGCATGGACAATCTGCCGCTGGTGAAGATTGGCGAAGATGCCAGGCAGAAACCAGTGATGCATAGCGGCCCCCGCAAAAACCTGACGATTGTGGTGCTGGGCGAAACCTCGCGCGCCGGGAACTTCTCGCTGGGCGGCTACGATCGGGAGACTAACCCACGCCTGCAACAGGACGACGTGGTGTACTTCCCGAAAACCACCTCCTGCGGCACGGCAACTGCGGTTTCCGTCCCCTGTATGTTCTCCAATATGCCGCGCGCGCATTACGATGAAGAACTGGCGCACCATCAGGAAGGCGTCCTGGATATTCTGCAGCGCGCCGGTGTTCAGGTGCTGTGGAACGACAATGACGGTGGCTGTAAAGGCGCCTGTGACCGTGTACCGCACCAGAACGTCACCGATCTGCACCTCAGCGGTCAGTGCATCGACGGCGAGTGCTACGATGAGGTCCTGTTCCATAATCTGGACAGTTACATCGACAACCTGAAACAGGATGGCATTATCGTACTGCATACTATCGGCAGCCACGGCCCGACCTATTACAACCGCTATCCGGCTGAATTCAAAAAATTCACCCCGACCTGCGATACCAATGAAATCCAAAGTTGTACGCAACAACAGTTGACCAATACCTACGACAACACCATTCTGTATGTCGACTATGTTGTTGATAAAGCGATAAAATTACTGCAATCCAAACAGGATAAATTTACCACTAGCCTGGTTTATTTGTCAGACCACGGCGAATCGCTGGGTGAAGATGGCGTCTATTTGCATGGTCTGCCGTACTCAATTGCGCCGGATACGCAAAAACACGTGCCCATGCTGCTGTGGCTGTCGCCGGATTACCAGCAACGTTACGGTGTCTCCAGCCAGTGTTTGCAACAACAGGCCAAGACGAAGGATTATTCACAAGATAATCTGTTCTCCACCCTGCTCGGCCTGCTCGGCGTCAGCACCCACGAGTACCAGGCAGCAGATGATATTTTAACGCCATGTAGAGAGGCTGGTTGATGAAAATCTTAGTCATTGAAGACGATGCGCTGCTGTTGCAGGGGTTGATTCTGGCGATGCAAAGTGAAGGATACGTATGCGACGGCGTCTCCACAGCGCACGAAGCGGCGCTATCGTTGGCCAGCAATCACTACAGCCTGATCGTACTCGACCTCGGCCTGCCGGATGAAGACGGTCTGCATTTTCTCACCCGTATGCGGCGGGAGAAGATGACCCAGCCGGTGCTGATCCTCACCGCCCGCGATACGCTTGAGGATCGCATTAGCGGTCTCGATACCGGCGCGGATGACTATCTGGTGAAACCCTTTGCCCTGGAAGAGCTGAATGCGCGCATTCGCGCCCTGCTCCGCCGGCATAATAACCAGGGCGATAACGAAATCAGCGTCGGCGATCTGCGCCTCAACGTCACCCGCCGCCTGGTATGGCTGGGTGAGACGGCGCTGGAATTGACGCCAAAAGAGTATGCCCTGCTGTCGCGGCTGATGATGAAAGCCGGTAGCCCGGTGCATCGTGAAATCCTCTACAACGACATCTACAGCTGGGACAACGAGCCGGCGACCAATACCCTTGAGGTGCATATTCATAACCTGCGCGAAAAGATTGGCAAATCGCGGATCCGCACCGTCAGGGGTTTTGGCTATATGCTGGCTAACCACATCGACACGGAATAGACCATGGCTCTGTTTGCAACCGAAACCTGGACCATGCGCCACCGGCTGCTGCTGACCATTGGCGCCATCCTGGTGGTCTGCCAGCTGATCAGCGTCTTCTGGCTATGGCATGAGAGCAAAGAGCAGATCCAGCTGCTGGTGGCCAGCGCCATCGAAGGCCACAATAACCAGAAACATGTGGAGCATGAGGTACGGGAAGCGGTCGCCAGCCTGCTGGTGCCGAGCCTGTTGATCGTTGGCCTGGCGCTGTATATCAGCATGCTGGCGGTGCGCAAGATCACCCGCCCGCTCTCCCGACTGCAAAGCGAGCTGGAGAGCCGCACGCCGGACAACCTCACCCCCATCGTGCTCAGCGAATCGGTGCCCGAAGTCACGGCGGTGACCACCGCCCTGAATCAGCTGGTTTCCCGTCTCAATCTGACCCTCGACCGTGAGCGGCTGTTTACCGCCGACGTGGCGCATGAGCTACGTACCCCGCTGGCCGGCCTGCGGTTGCACCTCGAACTACTGTCGAAAGTGCACGGCGTGGGCGTCGACCCGCTGATCCAGCGCCTCGACCAGATGACCACCAGCATTTCGCAGCTGCTGCAGCTGGCGCGCGTCGGACAGTCTTTTTCCGCCGGCAGCTATCAGCAGGTGCTGCTGCTGGATGACGTGGTCAAACCGCTGCAGGATGAGCTGGAGACCATGCTGGCGCAGCGTCAGCAGCGGCTGCTGCTGACGGATGTCGAAAGCGAGGCCATCGTCTCTGGCGACGCGACGTTAATCCGTGTGATCCTGCGCAATCTGGTGGAGAATGCTCACCGCTACAGCCCGGAAGGGTCAACTATCCGCGTGTCGGTGAAAGCGGGCCTGATGCCGGTGATGGCGGTGGAAGATGAAGGCCCAGGGATTGATGAGGCGAAAAGCGGCGAACTCAGTAAAGCGTTTGTGCGCATGGACAGTCGCTACGGCGGCATAGGCCTCGGACTGAGCATCGTCACGCGCATTGCTCAGCTGCATGACGCCCAGTTCTTCCTGCACAACCGCCAGCCGGGGCCCGGCGTCCGCGCGTGGGTGTTATTCCCGCGGCGCGCGGGTCAGAACGTCAGTACCCACTGATGGAAAAAGGCAACAATAATAACCAGGGCGGTGGCAACCGCCAGATATTCACGGAAGTTGATTTTTTGCATGGGCGCTATCCTCATCATGGGGAGGTTAGTGTCGCCTGGCGAGATTAAGCAAACATTAAGAAGGCCGCAATGCGGCCTTTTTTCTTCTCAAAGGTTTGCTATCTGGTAGCGGGACAATGAGAGAAGCGTCCCGCCTTCACTACGCCCCACACGCCCACTCCGGCAGTATGCGCCGGGACTCAGGAGGCGGCGATAAACAGCTCGCGCAGCTGATGCAACTGGTCGCGAATTTGCGCCGCCTCTTCGAACTCGAGGTTCTGGGCGTGCTGCATCATCTGCCCTTCCAGCTCGTGGATCTTCTGCTGCAGCGCTTTTGGCGTCATCTCCACGGCGCTAAGCCCGGCAGGCTCAACGGCCTTCGCTTTACCGCGCCCTTTGGCTTTAGTTTTCGCCAGGCCCTGGCCCAGCTGCAGGATATCCACCACTTTCTTGTTGAGGCCCTGCGGTACGATGCCATGCTCTTCGTTATAACGCTGCTGTTTCTCCCGTCGACGCTCGGTCTCGCCAATGGCTTTGGCCATGGAAGGGGTGATCTTATCGCCGTAAAGGATGGCCTTGCCGTTGATGTTTCGCGCCGCGCGGCCGATGGTCTGGATAAGCGAGCGTTCGGAGCGCAGGAAGCCCTCTTTATCGGCATCCAGGATCGCCACCAGCGACACCTCCGGCATATCCAGCCCCTCACGCAGCAGGTTGATCCCTACCAGCACGTCAAACTCGCCAAGGCGCAGGTCGCGGATAATCTCCATGCGCTCGACGGTGTCGATATCCGAGTGCAGATAGCGCACCCGCTCGCCGTGCTCCTCAAGATACTCGGTTAAATCCTCCGCCATCCGCTTAGTGAGGGTGGTCACCAGCACGCGCTCGTTGATGGCCGTGCGCAGGCGGATCTCTGACAACAGATCGTCTACCTGGGTGGCTACCGGCCGCACTTCGATGATCGGGTCAAGCAGACCGGTCGGCCGCACCACCTGATCCACCACTTCGCCGCCGGATTTATCCAGCTCGTAGGCGCCGGGGGTTGCCGAGACGTAGATGGTTTGCGGGGCCAGCGCTTCAAATTCTTCAAACTTCATCGGCCGGTTATCCAGCGCCGACGGCAGGCGGAAACCGTACTCCACCAGCGTCTCTTTGCGCGCCCGGTCGCCCCGGTACATACCGCCGATCTGCGGCACCGTAACGTGGGATTCGTCTATCACCAGCAGACCGTCTGCCGGCAGATAGTCAAACAGAGTGGGCGGCGGCTCGCCGGGCCCGCGACCGGAAAGGAAGCGCGAGTAGTTTTCAATGCCCGAGCAGTAGCCCAGCTCGTTCATCATTTCGAGGTCGAACTGGGTACGCTGGGTTAAGCGCTGCTCTTCCAGAAGCTTGTTGTTGGCCAGCAGAACCTTGCGCCGCTCCGCCAGCTCCAGCTTGATCTCTTCCATCGCCTGGACGATGCGTTCCCGCGGCGTCACGTAGTGGGTCTTGGGATAAATGGTGTAGCGCGGCACCGTCGATTCCACGTGGCCGGTGAGCGGGTCGAACAGCGACAGGCGCTCGACCTCTTCATCAAACAGCTCAATGCGCAGCGCGATATCGTCGGATTCCGCCGGGAAGACGTCGATCACCTCGCCGCGCACGCGAAAGGTGCCGCGCTGGAAGGCCTGATCGTTGCGGGTATACTGCAGTTCGGCCAGACGGCGCAGGATAGCGCGCTGGTCAATCAGCATCCCGACCGTCAGGTGCAGCATCATCTTCAGGTACAGGTCCGGGTCGCCGAGGCCGTAGATAGCCGAGACTGACGCCACTACCACCACGTCGCGCCGCTCGAGCAGCGCTTTGGTCGCCGACAAGCGCATCTGCTCGATATGTTCGTTTACCGAGGCGTCCTTCTCAATGAAGGTATCTGAGCTGGGGACGTAGGCTTCCGGCTGATAGTAATCGTAGTAGGAGACGAAATACTCGACGGCATTCTCCGGGAAAAACTCTTTCATCTCGCCATAGAGCTGGGCCGCCAGGGTTTTGTTTGGCGCCAGCACCATCGTCGGCCGCTGCAGGTCGGCAATCACGTTGGCGATGGTGAAGGTTTTACCGGAGCCGGTGACCCCCAGCAGCGTTTGATGCGCGAGCCCATCCTCCAGCCCCTCTTCCAGGCGGCGGATGGCTTCCGGTTGGTCTCCGGAGGGGCGAAAGGCGGAATGCAGAACAAACGATTTACTCATTGATCAAAACCTGAAGATGGATTTAGCGGCCGGTGTTTAATTCTACCCTCCGGGCCATTTTTTGCCAACAAATTATACTGGATATTTAAACAGTACATTACTATGATAGCGTCAGTAAACGGCTTATTTCGGCGCCATGGTGCGCATAAAACGCGCGCCGGGTGGAATAATCCTCCGGCCGGCAGGGTTATCCCCAGAAATTTTTACCTTTTAACATTTGTCAAGCGGACGGGTGAAAGTTTTATGGCAGTAGATGACGCTTTTCTTACACCCATTGATTTTATATAACACGCTGATATTTAAGTGCTTTAACGAAAAGACGCCTTTCGCGCCAATTCAGCCGCAGGCCGCGTACGCTCTAGCTTACCGCAGGTTTTCTAACTCTAATGCACAAGGTTATCCACAGGAATAGTGGATAACTGTCTGCAGCCCAAGACCGCCGCCGCCCGGCGCAAATCGACTTTCGCTGTAAACCGTGCGGCGAAAAATTTTTATCGAACTATTTTTGATAACTATCCGTTTAAAGCCGCTCGATTTTTGCTGCTTTTTGCACCACCCTTTAGCGTCGGGCACCGGAAAAGTGCAGCGCCCGCGCTGACTATGCCCGATGGTGTCGGCGTTTCGCGGTTTTTTCCGAGCGTTCTTTTTCCTGGCAAGAGTTTTGCAGCATCTTTCTGTCGCCCTGACGCCAGGATAAGGAGAAAACGTCCATGTTGAATTTACAGGCAGTAAATCATTTTTACGGTAATCAGCACTCGCTGTGGAATGTCGATCTTGAACTACGCCCGGGAGAGTGCATTGGCGTACTGGGACGCGAGGGAATGGGAAAAACCACCCTGGTCAACTGCATTGCCGGCCATCTGCCGGTGGCCAGCGGTCGGATGACCTGGCATGACATTGGCGCCCCGCCGTGCGATCTCACCCCCCTGTCCGCTCAGTCGCGCAGCGCCATCGGCATCGGCTACGTGCCGCAGGATAAACGCATCTTTTCCCAGCTCAGCGTGGAAGAGAACCTGCATATTGCCCTGGCGGCCGGGAAACCCGGGGCTAACGCCAGCGGCGGCGAAATTTATGACCATTTTCCCGAACTCTATGCGCTACGGCAGCGCAAAGGCGCTTCGCTAAGCGCCGACGATCAGTACCAGCTGGCGCTGGCCAGGGCGCTGATCGTCCAGCCACGACTGCTGATCCTTGACGAACCCTCACGCGGCGCAGGGCCGCGCTGCCTGCAAAAGCTGGCGGAATTGCTGCTGCGGTTAAATCGCGATATCGGTCTGACGGTGCTGCTCGCCGAGCAGCACCTGCCCTTTATCCGCCGGGTGGCGGATCGGTTCTGTGTCCTTCACCGGGGGCGTAATGTCGCCGAGGGCGATATTATGGCGCTGGATGAACCGCTGCTGGCGCAGTGGATGACGCCAGATCCAGCGCGCTGAGATCCAGATACTGGCCGAGATCGTCGCGCTGCGCGATATCGACAAGCCACGGTATTTCACCAAGAAACGGCGCGGCCAACCGGTTTTTCAGCGTCGCCAGATATTCGCCATGGCGCTTGCCCGGCGGCTGCACGTCATTGGCGATCCAGCCCGCCAGCGGCAGCCCCGCCTGGCGCACCGCCTGGGCGGTAAGCATCGCATGGTTGATACAGCCGAGCTTGACCCCCACCACCAGAATCACCGGCAGCTGCTCCTGCTGCGCCCAGTCGGCGAAGGTCAGGGTGTCCGAGAGCGGCGTAAACCAGCCGCCGGCCCCTTCCACCAGTACCCAGTCTGCCAGGCGCTCCAGTTCGCGTAAGCCACTGGAAAGCGCCGCAGCGGCAATCGGTCGCCCTTCATCGGCGCTAATAATATGCGGCGAGGTCGGTTCGGCAAAAGTATAAGGGTTGACCTGTTCATAGCTCAGCGCCACCCGGCTATTACGCTGCAGGGCCAGCGCATCTTCATTGCGTAACCCTTGTGCGGTCAGGTCGCTACCGGAAGCCACCGGTTTATAGCCGGCGGTGTTAAAACCCAACTGGTTCGCCGCCTGCAGCAGCGCGCTGCTGGCGACCGTTTTCCCGACTTCAGTATCGGTTCCGGTGACGAAAAAACGTTTAGTCACGTTCAATGACTCCTGTAAAAAGATAATACGTCAGCGGGCAGATACCCTGCTGTTGCGGCCAGGCCAGCTGCAGTTCGCGCAGTTTGCCGCGGCCAAGCGGGGCGGATGCCCTCCCCTGGTGCAAATGGGTAGCGCCGATGCCCTTCAGGGAGCGCATAGCGCTCAGCGCATCGGCGAACGGCAGGCTAATCTGATGAACGACGCCTTCGGCGCGCAGGCCGCTCAGTGCGGCCCTTACCGCCGGTTCGCTGAGAAAACGGTTGGCATGTGGCCGGTCGTCGATAGCCTGCCACGCCTGATTGAGCTCCGGCAGCGATCCGGCCAGCAGCGTGGTAAACGCCACCCGCCCGCCGGGCCGCACCACCCGGCACAGCTCGCCGATCGCCGCGCGCAGATCGTCGCACCACTGCACCGCCAGGTTGCTCCATGCCAGATCGACGCAGCCATCCGGCAGCGGCAGCGCTTCGATATCGCCCTGCAGATAATGCTGTGCGGCGTTGTGGCGCTGCGCCTGGGCCAGCATGCCGGCGGAGAGATCCAGCGCGGTCACCACGCTGCCCGCCTCACGCCAGTAGCGGCTCATGCTGCCGGGGCCGCAGCCGGCATCCAGCACCTGAGCAAAATCGCGGCGCGCCAGCTGGCGCAGCAGCAGATCGGCGCTACGCCGTTGCAATTCATCATGTTGCGTATAGCCGCTGGCCGCCCGGCCAAACGCCGCGGCCACCGCCTGCTTATTCACCGTGACCATGCAGCGCCTCCAGTAAACGGTTAATGTCCTCAGCCTGATGAGCGGCGGTCAGGGTCAGACGCAGGCGAGCGCTGCCGACCGGCACCGTCGGTGGTCGGATCGCCGTCGCCCAGCAGCCGGCCTCGCGCAGACGGCAGGCCAGGCTCAGCGCTCGCGCGTTATCGCCGACGATCAGCGGCTGGATCGCGCTGACGGAATCGGTCAGCCCCAGCGACACATCGCCCATCCCTGCACGGAACTGACGGATGCGGGCGGCCAGAGTTTCCCGCCGCTGCTGGCCCTCATCGCTACGAATGACCCGCAGCGCCGCGCTCAGCGCCACCGCCTGGGCGGGCGGCATGGCGGTGCTGTAGATCAGATGACGGGCAAACTGCAGCAGATAATCGGCCATCGATTCGCTGCACAGTACCGCCGCGCCGCTCACCCCAAACGCCTTACCGAAGGTGACCACCAGCAGCTCCGGGCGCACCCCCTGCGCGGCGCAGCTTCCACGCCCTTCCTCACCAACCACGCCGATGCCGTGGGCGTCATCCGCCAGCAATACCGCCCCGGCGGTCTGCGCTGCGGCATGAATGGCCGCCAGCGGCGCGCTGTCGCCGTCCATACTGAAAATGCCTTCAGTCACCACTAACTGCAGACCGTCCAGCGGTTTCGCCAGCAGTTGCGCGAGCTGCTGCGGATCGTTGTGGGCAAAGCGCCGCAGCTGGGCCGGGCTGAGGCTCGCCGCTTCCAGCAGGGAGGCGTGGCTCAGGCGGTCGGCGACAATCCGATCCTCTTTTTCCGCCAGCGCGGCAACCAGCGCCTGATTGGCGGCAAAGCCGGAGATAAACAGTAGCGCGCGCGGGTAACCGAGCCAGTCGGCAAGTTCCTCTTCCAGCGCGCGGTGGGCCTCACTATAGCCGCTTACGTGGCCCGATCCGCCGGAGCCGACGCCATAACGTTCCGCCCCCTGCTGCCAGGCGGCGATAATGCCGGCATGCTGGCTCAGGCCCAGGTAGTCATTACTGGAGAAGTTGAGCCAGCGCTCCCCTTCACGCTCCAGCCAGCGTCCGGCGCCGTGGCTTACCGGCAGGCGACGGCGAAACGCCTCCGCCGCCCGCCGCTCGTCCAGCGCCCGCTCGATTCGTTGCTGCCAGGTCATAGCGCCGCCGCGTTGTAATATTCCTCAGTGTCGGGGGTGAGTAAGGCCTGCTCCAGGCGCTGCTGCTGCTCATTATCGCCTTCCAGCACCGCCGTCTGCTGCGGGTTGATTCCCAGCTTGCGGAACAACTGCAGGTCTTTGTCCTCTTCCGGGTTCGGCGTGGTGAGCAGCTTGCAGCCGTAGAAAATCGAGTTCGCCCCGGCCATAAAGCACATCGCCTGGGTCTGCTCGTTCATCTGTTCGCGGCCGGCGGAGAGACGCACGTAAGAGGTGGGCATCATGATGCGTGCGATGGCGATGGTGCGGATGAAATCGAAAGCGTCGACATCGTCGTTATCCGCCAGCGGCGTGCCTTTAACTTTCACCAGCATGTTGATCGGCACACTCTCCGGCGGCGTCGGCAGATTAGCCAGCTGCAGCAGCAGCCCGGCGCGATCTTTTACGGTCTCTCCCAGCCCGACGATGCCGCCGGAGCAGACTTTGATCCCGGCATCGCGCACTTTATCCAGCGTATCCAGACGCTCCTGATAGGTACGGGTGGTGATGATGTTGCCGTAAAATTCCGGCGAGGTGTCGAGGTTATGGTTGTAGTAATCAAGCCCCGCGCCGGCCAGGCGCTGCGCCTGGCTATCGGTAAGGGTACCGAGCGTCATACAGGACTCCAGCCCCAGCGCCTTGACGCCTTTCACCATCTGCTCCAGATAGGGCATATCGCGGTCATTGGGGTTCTTCCACGCCGCGCCCATGCAGAAGCGGGTGGAGCCGGCGTTTTTCGCCTGACGTGCCGACTCCAGCACCTGCTCGACCTCCATCAGGCGCTCGGATTCAAGACCGGTTTTGTAGCGTGCGCTTTGCGGGCAATATTTACAGTCTTCCGGACAAGCGCCGGTTTTAATCGACAGCAACGTACTGACCTGCACCTGACGCGGGTCAAAATGCTGGCGGTGGATTTGCTGCGCTTCGAATAACAGATCGATGAGTGGTTTATTAAATAACTCAGTAACTTGCGACATTGTCCAGCGTGCGTGGTGAGCCATTAGCCTCTCCAAAAGGTTTTGTTAATTTGCGGTTCGGTTTATACTCGTAAACCTAAATGTTTTCAAAATGGTTTACAAGTCGCTTATGACACTGGACGATCTCGCCTTCGATCGGCGCCACATCTGGCACCCCTACACCTCTATGACTTCTCCCCTGCCGGTCTACCCGGTGGTTTCCGCCCACGGGTGCGAGCTGTCCCTCGCCGGCGGTGAACAACTGGTTGACGGCATGTCCTCCTGGTGGGCGGCGATCCACGGCTACAATCACCCGCGCCTCAATGCGGCGATGAAAGCGCAGATCGATCAGATGTCGCACGTGATGTTTGGCGGGATCACCCATCCGTCGGCGGTGGCGCTGTGCCGCCAACTGGTGGCGATGACCCCGGAATCGCTGGAGTGCGTTTTCCTCGCCGATTCCGGTTCGGTGGCGGTAGAGGTGGCGATGAAAATGGCGCTGCAGTACTGGCAGGCCAAAGGCCAGCCGCGTCGTCGTTTCCTGACCTTCCGCAACGGCTATCATGGCGACACGTTCGGCGCGATGTCGGTCTGCGATCCGCAGAATTCAATGCACAGCCTGTGGCAGGGCTATCTGCCGGATAACCTGTTTGCCCCCGCGCCGCAAAGCCGCTTCGACGGCGAGTGGGATGAGCTGGATATGGTGCCGTTTGCCCGCCTGATGGCCGCGCATCGCCACGACATCGCCGCGGTGATCCTCGAACCGATCGTCCAGGGCGCCGGCGGAATGCGGATGTACCATCCGGAGTGGCTGAGGCGGGTGCGTAAAATGTGCGACCGGGAAGGGATTTTGCTGATCGCCGATGAGATTGCTACCGGCTTTGGCCGCACCGGCAAACTGTTCGCCTGCGAACACGCTGGTATCGCCGCCGATATTCTGTGTCTGGGTAAAGCGCTGACCGGCGGCACCATGACTCTTTCCGCCGCACTGACCACCCGCGAGATCGCGGAAACCATCAGCAATGGCGAAGCCGGCTGCTTTATGCACGGCCCCACCTTTATGGGCAATCCGCTGGCCTGCGCGGTGGCAAGCGAAAGCCTGCGCCTGCTGGAGAGCGGCGAGTGGCAACAGCAGGTGGCGGCGATTGAAGCCCAACTACAGGCCGAGCTGGCTTCGGCGCGGGGATCTGCGCTGGTCGCCGATGTGCGCGTGCTGGGCGCGATTGGCGTGGTTGAAACCCGGCGTCCGGTAAATATGGCCGCCCTGCAGCGCTTTTTCGTCGAACAAGGGGTGTGGATCCGCCCGTTTGGCCGTCTGATTTATCTGATGCCCCCGTACATCATCACGCCCAAACAGCTGACCCGCCTGACCCGTGCGGTCAACCTGGCCGTGCAGGACGAAACATTTTTTAGCGAATAAACAGCGGATTTGCGCCGCCGGGAAGGCTACACTTCTTTGTTAATCTGCACATTATCAATGAGGATGAAGCATGAAATTGATCAGTCACGATCTCCAGGACGGCGGCAAGCTGCCTAATCGTCACGTCTTCAACGGCATGGGCTATGATGGCGACAATATTTCGCCGCACCTGATGTGGGATGATGTGCCCGCGGGCACCAAAAGCTTTGTCGTCACCTGCTACGACCCGGATGCACCGACCGGCTCCGGCTGGTGGCACTGGGTGGTAGTCAACCTGCCTGCCGATACTCGGGTGCTACCACAGGGTGCCGGCTCCGGTCAGGCGGAGCTACCGGAAGAGGCCGTTCAGACCCGCACCGATTTTGGTAAGGCAGGCTACGGCGGCGCGGCACCGCCGAAGGGCGAAACCCACCGCTACATTTTTACCGTCCACGCCCTGGATATCGATAAGATTGATGTCGATGCCGAGGCCAGCGGCGCGATGGTCGGCTTTAACGTCCATTTCCATTCCCTCGCCAGCGCTTCCATCACCGCCCTGTTCAGTTAATTATCCCCCCGGATAGCGGCTTGCGCCTTATCCGGGCAACCCACGGTGCCGGTATATTGTCGGGTGGCGCTACGCTTACCCGACCTACAATATCCTTAGACCTACGCAAGCGCAGCGCCGCCGGGCGATTGCCGCGGGCGCGGAGCCGCTTTTATGCCGGGCGGCGGCTGACGCCTTGCCCGGCCTACGGTCCTACAATACTACGCTCCGTGCCATTTGTAGCCCCGGTAAGCGCAGCGCCACCGGGGAGATTGACCTTACTGTTCCGTGGCCACCTGCAGCGCGGTTTTACGCACGCGTGCATACCACACCACCGTCAGCAGCCCCAGCCAGACCAGCCCGGCTAACAGCGCCACGCGCGTCTCTTCCACCATTCCCAGCACGGCGATCACCAGCCCCATAAACAGTAGCGTCAACAGCGGGCCAACCGGCCAGAAGGGGATCGGGAATTCGATCTTACTGCGCTCTTCGGCCGACAAACCGCGGCGCATCGAGAAATGAGAGAGCAGGATCATCAGCCATACCCAGACGGTGGCGAACGCCGCCAGCGAGGCAATCAGCACAAAGACTTGCTCCGGCATCAGATAGTTAAGCACCACCGCCACCAGCAGCGCCACGCCCATCACCACCACCGTCATCCAGGGTACGCCGTTGCTGGCAATCCGCTGGAAGCACTTCGGCGCAAGCCCCTCTTTCGACATGCCGTACATCATGCGCCCGGCGCCAAAAATATCGCTGTTAATCGCCGAGATACTGGCGCTAATCACGATGATATTCAGCACGGTCGCCGCCGCCGGGATCCCGAGGCCATCGAAGATCAGCACAAACGGACTGCCCTGCTCGCCAAAACTATTCCACGGGAAGATCGCCATCAGCACCGCCAGGGTGCAGACGTAAAACAGAATAATACGCAGCGGAATGGTGTTGATGGCCTGCGGGATGACCTTCTTCGGGTTCTGCGCTTCCGCCGCGGTGACGCCGATAATTTCCACGCCGCCGAAAGCGAACATCACGATGCCAAGCGAGGCGATGATCCCCTGCCAGCCATGTGGCGCAAAGCCGCCGTGGCTCCACAAATTTTCCAGCCCGGTAGCCGGGAAACTATGGCCAAAGCCAAAGAAGATGATCCCCGCGCCCGCCGCCATCATGGCGATAATCGCCACCACTTTAATCAGCGACAGCCAGAACTCCATCTCGCCGAACACCCGCACGTTGCACAGGTTCATCGCGCCAATAAAGAAAATGATGCTGAGGATCCAGATCCAGCGCGGCACATCGGGATACCACAACCCCATATAGATACCGAACGCGGTGACGTCGGCCAGCGCCACGATCACCATTTCAAAGGTATAGGTCCAGCCGGTGATAAACCCGGCGAGCGGCCCGAGATACTGGCGCGCATAGCTGCCAAAGGAGCCGGAAACCGGATTGCGCACCGCCATTTCACCCAGCGCGCGCATGACCATAAAGACCGCCGCGCCGCCAATCAGGTAGGCCAGCAGCACCGCCGGGCCCGCCGCCTTAATGGCGGAGGCCGAACCGTAGAACAGCCCGGTGCCGATAGCGGAACCGAGCGCAATAAAACGAATGTGTCGGGCATTCAGCCCGCGCAGCAGATGCGGTTTGTGTTGTTGTTGCATATACAGGTGTCCTGATTTTTTTATATGACGACAAATATGCGATGTAGGTCGGCCGGGGGAATGACTTCCCCCGACGCGGGTACAGAGAACAACGGTGATTAATGCAGTACGGCAGGCAGCAGACGCGTCAGGTGACGTGCAGCCAAAAGTGCAATGGCATTTTCAATATCAGGGGCGAAGAAACGATCCTGCGTATAGTGAGATACGCGTTCGCGCAGCAGATGGCGCGCCTCTTCCAGCAGCGGACTGGTGGTCAGCCCTTCGCGCATATCCAGGCCCTGCACCGCCGCCAGCCACTCAACGGCCAGTACGCCGCGGGTGTTTTCCGCCATCGCCCACAGGCGACGGCCGGCAGCCGGCGCCATCGAGACGTGGTCTTCCTGGTTGGCGGACGTCGGCAGGCTATCAACGCTATGCGGGTGTGACAGCGCTTTGTTTTCACTGGCCAAAGCCGCCGCTGTGACCTGGGCAATCATAAACCCGGAGTTGACGCCGCCATTTTTCACGAGGAACGGCGGCAGCTGCGACATATGGCTGTCCATCATCAGCGCGATACGACGCTCGGAGAGCGAGCCGATTTCGGCGATCGCCAGCGCGATATTATCCGCCGCCATCGCCACCGGTTCGGCGTGGAAGTTACCGCCGGAGATGACGTCATTTTCGGCGGCAAAGACCAGCGGGTTATCGGAGACCGCATTCGCTTCGGCTAACAGTACTTCCGCCGCCTGGCGGATCTGCGTCAGGCAGGCGCCCATCACTTGCGGCTGGCAGCGCAGTGAGTACGGATCCTGAACCTTGGTGCAATTATGATGCGACCGCGAGATCGCGCTGTCATCGGTCAACAGGTGACGATACAGTGCCGCCGCATCAATCTGCCCGCGCTGGCCGCGCACCTCGTGAATACGCGCGTCGAACGGACGACGCGAACCCAGCGCCGCTTCAGTGGTTAACGCCCCGCAGACGACCGCGGAGGCGAACAGATCTTCGGCTTCGAACAGACCGCGCAGCGCAAAAGCCGTCGAGGCCTGGGTGCCGTTCAGCAGCGCCAATCCCTCTTTCGCCGCCAGGGTAATCGGTTCCAGCCCCGCCTGACGCAGCGCGTCGGTGGCCGGCAGCCATTCGCCGCCGCGTACCCGCGCTTTGCCTTCGCCCAGCAGCGTCAGCGACATATGCGCCAGCGGTGCGAGGTCACCGGAGGCGCCGACGGAACCTTTCGCCGGGATCCACGGCGTCACGCCGGCATTCACCAGGCCAATCAGCGCCTGGATCACGCTCAGGCGGATCCCGGAGAAACCGCGGGACAGGCTGTTAATCTTCAACACCATAATCAGCCGCGCCAGGTCGTCGTCCAGCGGCTCACCTACGCCCGCCGCATGGGACAGCACCAGCGAACGCTGCAGGTTCTCCAGATCGTCCGTCGAGATACGGGTTTGCGCCAGCAGGCCAAAACCGGTGTTGATACCGTAGGCGGTACGCCCTTCGGCAAGGATGGCGTTGACGCAGGCCACGCTCTCATCAATGGCGGCAAACGCGCTGCTGTCGAGGGTAATGTTCAGCGGGTGGCTGTAAACCTCGCGGAGCTGCGACAGGCTCAGTTTCCCCGGAATGAGCGTTAACGATTTCATTTAGCGTTCCCCTGCGTTGCTGCCACCATCGGAAGATTCAGACCCTGTTCTGCTGCGCATTCAATAGCAATATCGTAACCCGCATCGGCATGACGCATCACGCCGGTCGCCGGGTCGTTGCGCAGGACGCGAGCGATACGCGCCGCCGCTTCATCGGTACCGTCACAGACGATAACCATCCCGGAGTGCTGCGAGAAGCCCATACCTACTCCGCCGCCGTGGTGCAGCGACACCCAGGTCGCGCCGCTGGCGGTGTTAAGCAAAGCGTTCAGCAGCGGCCAGTCGGATACCGCATCTGAGCCGTCGCGCATGGCTTCGGTTTCGCGGTTCGGGCTGGCGACGGAGCCGGAATCAAGGTGATCGCGGCCAATCACGATCGGCGCGGAGACTTCGCCGCTGCGCACCATTTCGTTAAACGCCAGACCGAGCTTCTGACGCCACTCCAGGCCTACCCAGCAGATACGCGCCGGCAGTCCCTGGAAGCTGATGCGCTCGCGCGCCATATCCAGCCAGTGGTGCAGATGCTTATCATCTTTAATGATCTCTTTCACTTTCGCGTCGGTTTTGTAGATATCCTGCGGATCGCCGGACAGCGCTACCCAACGGAACGGGCCGATACCCCGGCAGAACAGCGGGCGGATATACGCCGGCACGAAACCCGGGAAATCGAAGGCGTTGCTGACGCCCACTTCCTGCGCCATCTGGCGAATGTTGTTGCCGTAGTCGAAGGTCGGCACCCCCATCTCGTGGAAGGCCAGCATCGCCTGCACGTGGTCGGCCATTGAGCGTTTCGCCGCCAGAATGGTGCCCTGCGGATCGGATTCGGCTTTCTGCTGATACTCCTCCCAGCTCCAGCCTTTCGGCAGATAGCCATGCAGCGGATCGTGGGCGCTGGTCTGATCGGTAACCATATCCGGGCGCACGCCGCGTTTCACCAGCTCTGGCACGATATCCGCAGCGTTGCCGCACAGCGCGATGGAGATGGCGCGGCCTTCGGCGGTGTATTTTTTGATGCGCGCCAGGGCGTCATCCAGAGAAGTGGCCTGTTCATCTACGTAGCGGGTACGCAGACGGAAATCGATGCGGCTCTGCTGACATTCGATGTTCAGCGAGCAGGCGCCCGCCAGCGTCGCGGCCAGCGGCTGCGCGCCACCCATGCCGCCCAGACCGGCGGTTAATACCCAACGGCCTTTCAGGCTGCCCTGATAGTGCTGGCGACCGGCTTCGACGAAGGTTTCGTAGGTGCCCTGCACGATGCCCTGGCTACCGATGTAGATCCAGCTGCCGGCGGTCATCTGGCCGTACATCGCCAGCCCTTTGGCATCCAGTTCGTTGAAGTGTTCCCAGGTGGCCCAGTGCGGAACCAGGTTGGAGTTAGCGATCAGCACGCGCGGCGAGTTTTCATGCGTTTTAAAGACGCCGACCGGTTTGCCGGACTGCACCAGCAGAGTCTCGTCGCTTTCCAGGTTTTTCAGCGCCTTCACGATAGCGTCATAGCATTCCCAGTTGCGCGCAGCGCGACCAATACCGCCATAGACCACCAGCTCATGCGGGTTTTCAGCGACATCGGGATCGAGGTTGTTCATTAACATACGCAGCGGCGCTTCGGTCAACCAGCTCCTGGCGGTCAGCGTCGTGCCTCTCGGTGCACGGACGTCCAGCTGGCGATATTTGCTTTGCGACATCGGGGTTTCTCCTGACAATTAACGTTGTGTACGTAGATACATATACTTGTCTATACAACTATGCGCAAGCCAGGATTTAACAGAAATGATACAATTTTGTTATATTGCGTCAGCAATCACGTTTTGCTGACGCCAGGGAAAATTACGAGCTGAAATGGCCCTGCAGACGGTAGCGCGCGCCGGGGAACAGCAGGCGAGCGTGTGAGACGATATGCGTCTTCGACCAGGTGCGACGGCGAATGAGCAGGCAGGGATCGTGCGGCAGAATGCGCAGCAACGCGCACTCCTCTGACGTCGCCTGCACCGCCTCGACAATATGTTCGCCTTCGGTTAATGGCGCGATCAGCGACAGATAATCATGCGGCGTGGTAGTGGTGTAATCCTGTAACAAGTAATCCGGCACCACCGCAGCATTCACGCAGCGATCTTCGATTTGTACCGGAACCTCGTTTTCGAAATGCACCATCCGTGAATGAAAGATACGCGTGCCTTCGGCGACGGTGAGCGCCTCCGCCTGAATGAGATCGGCTTCGGTCTCCTCCAGCAGCAGCACTTCACAGCGGTGCTGATGGCGACGAGAGACAATTTCATCGGCAATGCTGCGCACTTCAAACAGCGCCGACTGCCCTTTCGGCTCGGCGACGAAGGTCCCGACCCCCTGCAGCCTGACCAGCAGGCCTTCATCCGTCAGCTCGCGCAGCGCGCGGTTGATGGTCATCCGGCTGAAGCCGAACTGGGCAACCAGTTCAGCCTCCGAGGGAATTCGGTCGTGCGGACGCCACTCGCCGCGGTAGATTTTTTCGCTAATCGCCTGCTTCACCTTTTCATAGAAAGGCGCGGGCGCGGAACGAGGTTGTTGTGCAAACATGGCCTGGCTTTCCTTATGCATAATAAGCGGAGCGGCGAAGCGAAAATAATAGCGCGGATCGCTAGCGCCACCAATGGGCGATTTGCCATGCCAGACGGGCCGCCGCGCGGGCACCCTGTCCGTCGATGTCAAATTGCGGATTAAACTCGACCAAATCCACCGCCTGCAGCTTTCCGCTGCGGCACAACGGCTCAACGATGCGCAGCAGGATTGCCAGCGGCACGCCCAGCGCCGCCGGCGCGGAAACCGCCGGCATTTCGCGCGCCGGCAGCACGTCGAGATCGATGGTCAGATACAGACGATCATACTGCGCGATATTGCGCTCCAGCTCCGGCAACACGTGAGTGTCGAAGGCCGCCAGCACCGCCAGATCCTCAACGACAGCCACCTGGCGGCGCGCTGCTTCATCCCATAGCGCCTGGGTGTTCGCCGCCCGGCTGACGCCGATGCAGGTATAGTGAAAACCGCGCTGCTGGGCGTCACACTCCAGCGCCAGCTGGCGGAACGGCGTCCCGGAGCTGGCGCATTCGGCAAAGCGTAAATCCAGATGCGCATCGAGATTAATAATGCCCACTTTTTCGCCCGGAAAGGCATCCAGAACCCCAGCGCCATGGCCGAAGGCCGTCTCATGACCGCCGCCCAGGACCAGCGTGCGTTTGCCGGCACGCTGGCAGGCGGCCACCGCCTCGCGCAGCGCCTGATGCGCGGCTTCTAACTGTTCGCCGTCGACGCTGATGGTGCCCATATCCACGCAGCGGTCGTGGCCCTGATGGCTGGCCATATTGGCCAGCGCCCGGCGCAGCGCTTCCGGACCATGCCCGGCGCCGGTACGCCCTTTGTTACGCCGGACGCCTTCGTCACAGGCGAAGCCGAGCAGCGCGATATCACCGGGCATCTCCTGCGGCGCGAAGCGTTCCGCGCGGGCGATAGTCTGGAACAGGCGCAGCGCATTGGGCGCTTCCGCGCTATCATCGCGTCCCTGCCAGAGACTGGCGGGCGTAGCTTGCCACAGCATCATTGCCGTTCTCCTCGTACCACGCGTCCCCAGAGCGGCGCGCGCCCCGGCTCATACACCATCTCGACCGGATGCTCGGCATCCCAGATGGCAAAGTTAGCCACAAAGCCCGCCGCCAGCTGACCGTGGCTGTCCTGCCGCCCCAGCGCCCGCGCGGCATGGCGCGTTACCCCGGCCCAGGCCTCTTCCGGCGTTAAACCAAACTTGACGCAGGCCATGTTCATCGCCAGATGCAGGCTGGCGAAGGGGCTGGTGCCGGGGTTGAAATCGGTCGCCACCGCCATCGGCACCTGGTATTTGCGCAGCAGTTCCACCGGCGGTTTGCGGGTTTCATTAAGGAAGTAGAACGCGCCGGGGAGCAGGGCCGCCACGGTGCCGCTTTCGCGCATCGCCGCCACGCCCTCTTCCGTCAGATACTCGATATGGTCGGCGGACAGTCCGTGATAGCGGCTCACCAGCTGCGCACCGCCCAGCGACGAGAGCTGCTCAACGTGGCCTTTTACCGGAATGCCCAGCGCCTGCGCCGCCTGAAATACGCGCTCGGTTTGCTGCGGGCTGAAGCCAACGTTTTCACAGAAGACGTCAACGCTTTCAAACAGTCCCTCCTGCCACAGCGTCGGCAGTATGGTCTCGCAGACCAGCGAGATATAGCCATCGGCATCTCCTTGATATTCCGGCGGCGTGGCGTGGGCGGAGAGCAACGTCGCCGACAGTTCCACGCCATTGTCGTCGGCCAGCTGG